>JAFPTE010000073.1 GCA_017400415.1 Oscillospiraceae bacterium | reverse complement strand
GACCTGGTCCATGTTGAATTTGTAAAGGTCCGTGTCCAGCAGGGACACGATGATGGGCTCAAGCTTCATTTTGCTGCTCCTTTCATATGCTGGCGGTCCCGGTGTTGCCCCGGGCCGCCAGAACCGCTTCTCTCAGCTCCGGGAAGAGGTCCCAGAGCCGGCTGTCGGTGTATTCCCTCCAGGTCTCAAAGTCCCCGGCCTCCAGAAGCTCCCGGAGAGTGCTGGCGGAAATATCTATGGTCTTGGGAATGGCCAGCTCCGCCACGGCACGGCCCCGGTCACTGTCGAACCAGTCCGCCCGCCTGCCCTCCTTGCCGCTTACAAAAAGGTCCGGCGTCCGGCCGAAGCGGGCCTGGACGTTGTCCAGCACGTAGTCGCCCCAGGCGGCCACGTTCCCCACGCCGATATCCGGCAGGGGATAGATTCTGATTCTGTTTCCGTAGACCCGGCGGAGGATGCGCTTTCGCATTTCGTAGGTGAAGGGGTTTTTGCCGGTGCCGGACTCCTGGGAGGAGCCGATGAAGACCCCCACGGTCCTGCAAAGCTCCAGGGCCCTGTCTATCATGCTCCGGTGGCCCAGGTGGAAGGTCTGAAAGCGGCCCACAATAATCCCCAGCTCATATGGCTTTTTCATCTCATATCTCCGGCACGAAGGCGGGCATGAGCTGCAGCTTGAAGGCGTTTATCCGGTGGAGCCGGTCGATCCGCTCCTTCTTGGCCTCGTCCTCGATGACGCCCTCCCGGATGTATCTGTCCAGCTCGGCGTAGGTGAAGCCCAGGTTCTCCTCGTCCGTTTTGCCGCCCAGGCCGTCGATGGGCACCTTGTCCACCAGCACGTCCGGCAGGCCCAGAAGCCGGCCCACCTGCTTCATCTCCTGCACTGTCATGCCGGAGCAGGGGGAGAAGTCCCCCACGCTGTCCCCGTAGCGGGTGGAGTAGCCCACCCAGTCCTCGGAGAGGTTGCAGGTGTTGGCAACTCTGCCGTTGTGGCTCTGGCTCACGGCATACAGGGCCGCCATCCGGAGCCGGGGGGCCAGGTTAATGCGGCTCTGCTCGGAGAGCGGGAAGGGTATGTTTTTCACAACGCCCTCATAGGCGTCCCTGATGTTCACGATATAGTGCTTTATGCCCAGGTGGTTTACCAGAAGCTCTGCCATGTCCATATCCGCCTGGACCCCGTTGGGCATGAGCACGCCGATGACCCGGTCCTTCCCCAGGGCCTGGGCGCAGAGGGCCGCCACAATGGAGCTGTCCTTGCCGCCGGAGATGCCCACAACTGCGTTGCAGCCCGGGCCGTTCCGGGCAAAGAATTCCCTTATCCAGGCGATGCACTGCTCCTTCGCCCGCTGGGCGTTGAAAAAGTACCGGTGCGTAACGTCAATCTGGCAGCTGGCCATGGTCTCCAGGGCGGCGGCGTGCTTTTCCGGGGTCACCCCTGCGCAGCAGACCGGGTCCACGGAGATTGGCGCCTCCGGGAAGGCGGCCTTCACAATAAGGGCGTTGGAAACCACGCAGATATCCGTGCACAGGCCGATGAGCTCAACGGAGAAGTCCTCTCCGGCGGCGGCCCGGCTTATGAGCTCCGGCAGCCTGTCCGAGCCGAAGGTGTATTTCTCCACGGTTGTGTATTCCTTCCCCTCCAGGGCGGCCCGGACGAGCGCATCCAGCTCCCAGCCCGCCGTGCCCTTGATGCAGTGGGGCACGGGAAGCTTTTTGCCCTCGGCAGTGTCCATGTAGTTTTCAAAGTGAGTGTCCAGGGTCACGAAGATGGGCCCCTGAAACTCCCTTATCTTGCTGCAGACCGCCGGCACAATGGCTGCGGCCTCCCTGGTGCCCAGGGCTCCGTCCACAAAGTCCTTCTGCATATCAACAACGATAAGTATCTTTTTCACAGTCCAGGCCTCCCTTTATAGGTTAGTGTTTATTATAGCATGACCAGAGGGAAATGTATACAAAAAATCATTGACAAACAGGCGGCTGCGTGGTATGATTTGTTATACAAAACTTACTTTTTGGAGGGGCCTATGGAAGCACCGAAGGGAAAATACGCCTGGACCGTGACGGTGGGGGAGAAGGGCCAGATAGTCATACCCAAGCAGGCCCGGGAGGTGTTCGGCATAAGCCCGGGGGACACCCTTGTTCTTCTGGGGGATGAGAAGCGGGGCATTGCCATACCGCCCGGGGGCGCCTTTGCGGAGCTGATGAAAACTGTTTTTGAGGAGGAGGAGAAGGAATGAGCGCAGTGCTTGAGGTGAAGGAGCTCCGCAAGACCTATCCGGCCTTCCGCCTGGGGCCCCTGTCCTTTTCCGTGCAGGCCGGGAGCATAATGGGCTTCATAGGCCGGAACGGGGCAGGGAAGACCACCACCCTGAAATCCATACTGAATATAGTCCATCCGGACTCCGGCTCTGTGGAGTATTTCGGCACGCCCCTGGCCGCCGGGGAGAGGGAAATCAAGCAGCGCATCGGCTACGCCGGCGGCGCCGTGAGCTGGTACCCAAGAAAGAAGATAAGGGAAATTGTTGACGTGACCAGGCGCTTTTATGCAAATTGGGACGATTCAGCCTATAAAAAGTACCTGGAAGCCTTCTCCCTGGATCCGGAGAAGACCCCCCGGGAGCTTTCGGAGGGCATGAAGGTGAAGCTGAATCTGACCCTGGCTCTGTCCCACCGGGCGGAGCTGCTCGTTCTTGATGAGCCCACCTCCGGCCTGGATCCGGTCTCCCGGGAGGAGCTGCTGGATATCTTCAGGGCGCTTCGGAGCCGGGGCGTGGCGGTGCTGTTTTCAACCCACATAACAAGTGACCTGGACAAGTGCGCCGACTATATCACCTATATTAAAAACGGCAGCCTGGTGGCCTCGGACTCCAAGGAGGCTTTCCTGGCCTCCTTTCAGAGGGACGGAGTGAGGCCGGACCTGGAGGAGATAATGATAAGCTGCGAGAAGGAGGATTTCGGTGAAAAGCTTGCTTTTTAAGGAGCTGCGGCTCTCGGCCCATATTCTGACTTACCTGTTTCTGGCCTTCTCCCTTATGGCCTTCATCCCGGGCTACCCCATACTGGTTTCGGCGTTTTTCATTTGCTTCGGCATTTTCCAGACCTTCCAGAACGGCCGGGAAACCGGCGACGTTCTGTATACGGTGCTGCTGCCCGTTGAGAAGCGTGACGCCGTCAGGGCCAGGTACGCCTTCGTGTGCCTCATTCAGCTCTGCGCCTTTCTTCTCCTGGCCCTTTTCACCGCTGTCAGAATGGCCCTCCTGGGCGGCGCCGTGCCCTATGTACAGAACCCCATGATGAACGCAAACCCCGTGTTCCTGGGCTGGGTGCTCATAATCTTCGCCCAGTTCAACGTGCTGTTCGTGGGGCAGTTTTACAAAACGGCCTATAAGTTCGGCAGGCCCTTCGTGACCTTCATCATAGTCGCCCTGGTGACCGTGGCAGCGGCGGAGACCCTGCACCATATTCCGGGGCTGGAATTTCTGAACACCTCGGAGCGGCTTTTCGTTCAGCTGGGGCTTATGGCCGCCGCCGGGATCCTTTACGCCGCCCTGACCGTCCTCTCCTGCAAAAGGGCCCAGCGCCGCTTCGAGCTTCTGGATTTGTAAAAAGAACGGGACCCGGCCTCCGCCGGGTCCCGTTTTGTATGGTCCGAGTGTTCATAACGCAAGTGAATTTTATGATGATATCCGGCGCGATACACATTCCGACGTCCGAAGACGGTGTAAAAAGGCTACATTCACGGCATTGGTAATCGATGGCAAGCTGCCGGACTATCTTGCCGACGTCAACGAACAAGCCGAGGAAATGCTCTTTCAGCTTG
>JAFPTE010000003.1 GCA_017400415.1 Oscillospiraceae bacterium | reverse complement strand
GGCGGAGCGGTACCGGCCCTACTGGGGAAGGGGCGGGGGCATCACCGTTTCCGGCGGGGAGCCCCTTCTGCAGACCCCCTTCCTGCTGGAGCTCTTCCGGGAGGCCGGAAGCCGGGGCATCTCCACCTGCCTGGACACCGCCGGAGGCCCCTTCACCAGAGAGGAGCCCTTTTTCGGGAATTTTCGTGAGCTCATGGACCTTACGGACCTGGTGCTTCTGGACCTGAAGGAGATCGACCCGGAAAAGCACCGGGCCCTGACGGGGCAGGATAACGCCAACGTTCTGGACCTGGCCCGGTACCTTTCGTCCATCCGCAAGGCAGTCTGGATCCGCCACGTTCTGGTGCCCGGAGTTACGGACTTTGACGAGGATCTGGCAAAGCTCCGGCAGTTCCTTGACACCCTGGAGAACGTACAGAAGGTGGAGGTGCTGCCCTACCACACCCTGGGGGTCCCCAAGTGGGCCGCCCTGGGCATCCCCTACTCCCTGGAGGGCGTGGAGCCTCCCGGGGCCGAGAGAGTTAAAAACGCACAGCGTATATTGAATAAGGAGGCAAAATAATGTCCGAAAAGAAGACCGTTCTCTTCCTGGCAAGCTTCGGCACCAGCGTTCTGCGGGCCAAGGAGGAGAGCTACGACAAGATTCAGGCCCTTTTGGAGGAGACCTCCCACCTGCCCGTCTGGCAGATTTTTACCGATGACGACACCGCCAGAGCTGTCAGCGGCGTGGACGGCAAGACCATCTACACCGTGGAGGACGCCCTGGAGACCGCCATAATCCTCGGCTACGACAACGTTATTGTGGTGCCCGTGTTCTTCGCCAAGGGCGAGCTCTACAACTCCCTGCGGACCCGGCTGGACTATTACCGTGACCGCATCGACATCTCCATGACCGAGGCCGTGCTCTATAACGCCGCCTCCTGCCATGAGGTGGCCCGGGTGCTCATGGAGGTCATAAGGCCCGCTCCGGAGAAGGAATACCTGCTGGTGGGCCACGGCAACTCCGTCTACCACAACCAGGGCTACGGCATTGTGGAGGAGGCCTTCCGCTCCGCCGGTTACGAGAACGTCCGGGTCATCAAGCTCAAGGAGAAGGACAGCGTAGGCCAGGCCATCGCCTGGCTCAAGAAGCGCGGCGCCGATATGCGTGACGTGCAGGTGGAGATAGTGCCCCTGGTGGTGGCCTGGGGCGACTACATGGTCGGCGAGCTCTACTCCTCTGAGGACAGCTTCATGTGGCAGCTAAGGAAGGCCGGCTTCCGCACTGTGTTCACCGGCAAGGGCCTGGGCGAGTACGAAAAGTTCCGTGGGATCTACACAAGCCGCCTGGCCGACCTCAAAAAATAAGGAGCCCTGCGGCTCCGCTGTATTCGCCCTAAGCCTTCCCCTGGAGGGGAAGGTGGCACGGCGTCAGCCGTGACGGATGAGGTGGCGCTCTGCTGTCTGCAGGCGGGTAAACATTCCACCTCATCAGTCAGCTAAAGCTGACAGCTTCCCCTCAAGGGGAAGCCTTTATAGAAAGAGAACGCCGCTTCGCTGC
>JAFPTE010000072.1 GCA_017400415.1 Oscillospiraceae bacterium | reverse complement strand
GCTCCATGACGAAGGGGGAAGGATCGCCGGCGAAGGCCCTGAACTTCTTGAGCATGATGCCGGAGATAACGACGGAGGCCATGCCGATGAAGTAGGCAGAGGCGGCAACCAGGGGGTTGCGGCCGAACAGGGCGCCGGCAAACAGGGCGATGATGGGCATCTTGGCGCCGCAGGGCATGAAGGTGGTGGTCATCAGGGTCAGCTTGCGGTCACGGTCATTTTCAATGGTACGGGAGGCCATAAGGCCGGGGATGCCGCAGCCGGTAGCCACCAGCATGGGGATGAAGCTCTTGCCGGAAAGGCCGAACTGACGGAAGATACGGTCCATAACGAAAGCCACGCGGGCCATGTAGCCGATATCCTCCAGGATGGCCAGCAGCAGGAACAGAACAAGCATCTGGGGAACGAAGCCCAGAACAGCGCCCACGCCGGCCACGATGCCGTCCTGAATGAGGCTGTAAAGCCACTGGGGAACTCTGGCGTCGCCGCTGCCGTCAAGGAGCAGGTTATCAAGCAGGACGGGGATGCCGGGGACCCATACGCCGTAATCGGCGGGATCGGGCTCCTGGACCTTCAGGGCCTCGTTATAGGCCTCCTCATTCACTTCAAGCTCGATATCCTCGCCTTCCTCGTCGTCATAGAGGTAGGCCTTGGTCTCGCCGGCCTCATAGGCCTCGATGACTGCCTCGGCCTCTTCAAAGGCGCCGGAGTCCTCATCCCACTTGTCGGTATCGGCAGTGAAGGGAACGAACCAGCCGTCGCCGAACAGGCCGTCGTTGGCCCAGTCGGTCAGGTTGGTGCCCAGGGATACGCTCCAGGAGCCCATGGCGATGGCGTAAATAAGGAACATCACAACGGCGAAGATGGGCAGGCCCAGCCAGCGGTTGGTGACGATCTGGTCAATCTTGTCGGAGGTGGTCATGGCGTTCTTGGCGGCCTTTTTCTTAACGGCCTTGGCGACCACCTTCTGAATGTAAGTATAGCGCTGGTTGGTGATGATGGACTCGGCGTCGTCATCCAGCTCCTTCTCGCAGTCTGCGATGTGGGCCTCGATGTGGTCCTTCACGTCCCTGTCCAGCTTCAGGTCCTCAAGGACCTTCTCGTCACGCTCAAAGAGCTTTACTGCATACCAGCGGACGAAGCGGGAATCCACCTTGGTCTCGATGGACTCCTCAATATGGGCGATGGCGTGCTCCACGCTGCCCTCAAAGACGGAGGGAAGGGTGCCGACCCTGTTGGCCTTGGCCAGCTCGATGGCCTTCTCGGCGGCCTTCACGCTGCCCTCGCCCTTCAGGGCGGAGGTCTCCACCACCTCGCAGCCCAGCTCCCTGGCCAGCTTCTCGGCGTCGATGTTGTCCCCGTTCTTCTTCACCAGGTCCATCATGTTGACGGCGATGACCACGGGGATGCCCAGCTCGATGAGCTGAGTGGTCAGGTAAAGGTTGCGCTCGATATTGGTGCCGTCAACGATGTTGATGATGGCGTCGGGCTTCTCGTTCACCAGATAGTTGCGGGCCACGACCTCCTCCAGGGTGTAGGGAGAGAGGCTGTAAATGCCGGGCAGGTCCTGGATGACAACGTCATCATGACCCTTCAGCTTGCCCTCCTTCTTCTCCACGGTGACGCCGGGCCAGTTGCCCACGTACTGCCGGGAGCCGGTCAGATCATTGAACATTGTAGTCTTGCCGGAGTTGGGGTTGCCGGCAAGGGCAATTTTAATATCCATGTTCTTCTCCTTCTCAGATAACCTCTATCATTTCGGCATCGGCCTTGCGGATGGAAAGCTCATAGCCCCGGACAGTGATCTCAATGGGGTCACCCAGAGGGGCGACCTTCCGGACGTAGATCTCCGTGTTCTTGGTCACGCCCATATCCATGATGCGGCGCTTGACTGCGCCCTCGCCGTGGAGTCTGGCCACCTTGCAGGTTTCGCCGATTCTGACATCCTTAAGTGTTTTCATCTTTCTCCTCCTTATTCCACCATTATACGGTTTGTCATCGTCTTATCAAGGGCTATGCGGCTCTGCTTCAAAGACAGGATAACGTTTCCGCCCATCTCCGTTACAACGCCAACCTCCTGTCCGGGAACAAAGCCCAGCTCCCCGAGATGCTGACGTACCTCGTCCCTTCCGGAGATTCTGACCACAGTATAGGTCTCTCCGGCGGACGCCATTGTAAGAGGAATCATTTCCGCCTCCAAATCCGGTTAGAAAAATCTAACCAATTCGCAAAAATAATGAGTTAGGCTTCCCTAACATCGTGAAGTTTAACACAGAGCGCAATATTTGTCAAGGGGAGAAATTAACCTGTTGCATTTTTGGTAAGTTTGTGCTAACCTAAGGCTGTAAGTTCTAAGGAAGGGAGTCACAATGATGAAAATCCAGAAATCTGCAGAGGACTATCTGGAGGCCATGCTGATGATAAAGGAGCGCCAGGGCTACACCCGCTCCATTGACGTTGCCGCAGAGCTTGCAGTGACCAAGCCCAGCGTCAGTTACGCCACCAAGCGGCTCCGGGAAAACGGGTACATCACCGTGGGCGAGGGCGGCCACATCGAGCTGACGGAGGCCGGCTATGAGATCGCCAGCCGCATCTATGAGCGCCATCGGGTACTGACGGACTTTCTGGCGGCCATCGGCGTGGATCCCCACAAGGCCCAGGAGGACGCCTGCAAAATCGAGCACGACCTGGCCCAGGATACCTTTGAGAAAATCAAGGCCTACTACGAAGCAAATCTCAAATAAACGGCAAGCACCCGCAGGATTACCTGCGGGTGCGGTTTTTTTATTCGTCAAAAAGGTCGCTGTGAGTTCCGGTCCTTGAGGCAGTCAGCACAAGCTCCTTCTCGCTTACAGCATAAATCAGGAGCCAGTCAGGCTGCACATGACATTCACGAAAGCCGGTATAATTCCCGGTTAGGGCATGGTCCCTGTGCCTCTCCTCCAGGTCCTTTCCGGCGAGAAGGTCATCGATGACCTTCTTCAGCAGTGACACGTCTCTCCCCTGCTTTTTCATGCGCTTATAGTCTTTTTTGAATTGTGAGGTAACCTTCAGTTCCAGCATTATTCCCTGTCCAACTCCTCAAAAAGCTCCTGCGCAGAGCCGTAGGCCTTTGCCGGGATCTTTCCGGACATAATCTCCCTGGCCTCCTGAATGGCGGCCTCGGTCTCACGGTTATACCCGGGAAGCCGTACGTTAAAGGGGAGCCCTCCCACCAGCAGGGAATTCTCAAAGAAGATGTTCACCGCCTCGGGAAGAGTCATGCCAAGGCGGCCGTAGAGCTCCTCCAGTCTGTCCTTCTTCTGCCGGTTCATCCGCATGTTGAAGTTGGTGTCCTTAACAGGTACGTTTGCCATTGTATCGCCTCCTTTGGTTCATATTATAACGCAAAAGTGATGAAAGTGCAAGCATTTGTTTTACTTTTTGCAAATCAAAAGCACCCGCAGGATTACCTGCGGGTGCGGTTTTTTTATTTTCTGAAGCTGTCCTTGAGCTGGACGGAGCGGTTGAAGATGAGCTTATCCGGGGCCGAGTCCTTATCGGCGGCGAAGTAGCCCAGCCGCAGGAACTGGAAGGCCTGGCCCGGGGCGGCGTCGCCCAGGCTCCTTTCCGCCCAGGCGCCCTCCACCACCTCCAGGGAGTCCGGATTCAGGCAGGTGATGAAGTCCTCGGCGGCATCGGGCTCCGGGTCGGAGAAAAGATTGGAGTACAGGTTCACCTGAGCGGGAACGGCGGTGGCGGCGTCCACCCAGTGGAGGGTGGCTCCCTTCACCTTCCGGCCGTCGGCCGGGTCCCCTCCCCTGCTCTCCGGGTCATAGGTGCAGAGAACTTCGGTCACGTTGCCGTTCCCGTCCTTCACGCAGCCGGTGCAGGTTATAAGGTAGGCCCCCTTCAGGCGGCACTCGGGGCCGCCGGGCATAAGGCGCTTGAACTTGGGCACGGGCACCTCGGAGAAGTCCTCCGCCTCCACCCAAAGGTGCCGGGAGAAGGACACAAGGCGGGTGCCGGCGGCGGGGTCGTTGGGGTTGTTCTCCACCTCCAGAAGCTCGGTCTGCCCCTCCGGGTAATTGGTAACGGTGAGCTTCACCGGCCGCAGGACCGCCATGCGGCGGGGTGCGTGAAGGTTCAGGTCGTCCCTCAGGCAGGATTCCAGCAGGGCATACTCCACGGTGCCGGTGACCTTGGCAACGCCGATGCGGTCCGTGAAGTCACGGATGGAGGCGGGGGTGTAGCCCCTTCTGCGCAGGCCGCAGAGGGTGGGCATCCGGGGGTCGTCCCAGCCGGAGACGTAGTGCTCCTCCACCAGGCGGCGGAGCTTGCGCTTACTCATGACGGTGTAGTTGATGCCCAGGCGGGCAAACTCGATCTGCCGGGGCTTTGAGGGCACGTCCACATGGTTGATTACCCAGTCATACAGGGGCCGGTGGTCCTCATACTCCAGGGAGCACAGGGAGTGGGTTATGCCCTCCAGGGCGTCCTGGATTGGGTGGGCAAAGTCGTACATGGGGAAGATGCACCACTTTGTGCCCTGGCGGTGGTGCTCGATGTAGCGGATGCGGTAGAGCACCGGGTCACGCATGTTGAAGT
>JAFPTE010000071.1 GCA_017400415.1 Oscillospiraceae bacterium | reverse complement strand
GGCGGAAATCGAAAGCGCCCTGGCGGCCATAGGCTGCCGCTATGACCCGGCGGAGAACAGGTTCCGCTGAGCCTCCCGGCGCCTCTGTCCGTCCTTCACGTGGACGTACCATTTGCCGTTGTCCTCCCGGTAAAGGTAGGTCTGCCGGCCGCAGACGATGACCGTGAACCGCAGAGCCGGCACGGAGAGCCGCATGCGCTCCACCGCCCGGACCCGGTCCACCCGGTAGCCGGTGCCGTCCGCAAACATGATGCTCTCCGGGATGCAGTCCCCGTCTATTCTGTGGGTGGCCAGGACCTCCACATAAACCTTTCTCAGCTCAGACATATCATAGCACCTTTATCACATTCCGGGCCACGCCCTGGATAACGCAGCTGCGGACGCAGATATCCTCCATGGCGTCGTTTTCCGGGTGGAGCACCACGCAGCCCCGCTCCCGGTCCACAAAATAGCGCTTGAGGGTGTTCTCGTTCCCCACCAGGGCCACAACTATATCCCCCTCCCGGGCCTGGGAGGTCTTTTCGATTACCACCAGGTCCCCGGTCTCTATGCCGGCCTTTATCATGGAATCGCCGCTGGCCCGGAGAATATAGAAGTCCCCCTCCCCGAAGATGGCGGTAGGCAGATTCAGATAGGCCTCCACCTCCTCCGGCTCCTCCTCCGGCGTGCCGCAGGGAATGGAGCCCACCAGAGCCGCCCGGGCTGTGCCCCCCTTCCGGAGCCTGGTGGCCCCGGACTCAAAGACGCCGCCCCGGTAGCTGACGCCGCCGGCGCCGTCCATGGCCGCCATGTATTTGTACGCCGTACCCCGGGATATGCCGAAGGCCTCCCCCACCTGGGTGGTGGAGGGGCAGGCGCCGTTTTCAAGAACGTAATTTTCCGCAAAGGTCCGGATCTTCTCCATAAGCTCAGGATTCTTGCTGCGCATATCGCTGCCTCCGTTCTAAAGGAAGCAGTCTGCTTCCTTTAGACTCATTATACCCCCTTTGCTCTGTAATTGCAAGGGGGTATTTTTATTTTTAACCGGGGGCTTTTCCTTGAACAGCACTGCCGCCGGTGGTATAATAGAGGAGAGGACACCGAAGGAGGCGGAGAGCGTGGAAAACAGGACCTATCTGTGCATCGACCTTAAAAGCTTCTACGCCTCCGTGGAGTGCGTGGAGCGGGGCCTGGACCCCATGACCACAAACCTGGTGGTGGCGGACCCGGAGCGGTCCACGGGCACCATCTGCCTGGCCATAACCCCGGCCATGAAGGCCCTGGGGGTGAAAAACCGCTGCCGGGTGTATGAGATCCCGGCGGGCATCGACTATATAACTGCGGTGCCCCGGATGCAGAAATACATCGACTACGCCGCAGATATATACGGCATCTATCTGCGCTACGTGGCCCCGGAGGATATCCACGTCTACTCCGTGGACGAGGCCTTTCTGGACGTGACGGGCTACCTTAAAACCTATAAGAAGACCGGCAAAGAGATGGCCGTGTTCCTGATGGACGAAATCACAAAGCAGCTGGGGGTCCGGTCCACCGCCGGGGTAGGCACCAACCTTTACCTGGCCAAAATCGCCCTGGACATAACCGCCAAGCACTCCCCGGACTTTATCGGCGAGCTCAGCGAGGCAAGCTACAGAAGAACTCTCTGGGACCACAGGCCCCTGACGGACTTCTGGCGCATTGGCCACGGCACCGCCCGGCGCCTTGCCGGCATGGGAATAACCACCCAGCGGGGCATAGCAATGGCGGAGGAGAACGCCCTGTACCGGGAGTTCGGCATTGACGCCGAGCTTATGATAGACCACGCCTGGGGCCGGGAGACCGCCACCATGGCGGACATAAAGGCCTACCGGAGCCAGTCCAGCTCCCTCTCCTCCGGCCAGGTGCTGATGCGTGACTACACCGCCGACGAGGCCCGGCTCATCCTCCGGGAGATGACGGACTCCCTTTGCCTGGACATGGTGTCCAAGGGAGTTGTGACGGACTCCATCGGCGTTTACGTTGGCTATTCGGACACGAAGGCCGCTCCCCCCGCCAAGGGCACCGCCGCCCTGGGCACCGCCACCAGCGCAGATTCCATCATAATCCCCGCCGCCGTGGCGCTGTATGACAGGATAATCGACCCTTCCCTGCCCATAAGGCGGCTGAACATAGCCACCGGCGCCCTGAGCCAGGAGGGCGAGGGCTTCCAGCAGAGCCTTTTTGAGGAGCCGGGCCGGGACCGGGAGCGGAACAGAAAGCTCCAGCGGGCGATTCTCTCCATCCACCGAAAGTACGGCAAAAACTCCGTTCTGAAGGGCATGGACCTGGAGGAGGTCGCCACGAGGCGGGAGCGGAACGGCCAGATCGGAGGGCACAAAAGTGGGACATAGACCGCCGAACAAAATGAGCCGGGCAGACAGAGCAAAGCAGTTTCTGCCCTTCGCCGCCCTGGGCGGGCTGGATGAGGCCCTGGCGAAAAAGCGCCGGGAACTGGGCCTTGTGGAAAAAACCATTCTGAGCGAGGACGCCCTGGAGGAGCTGAACGACACTCTCATATCACTGACTCCGGGCGTATCCGTCTCTGTCCGCCACTACAGGGCCGGCGAGTACGTAATCACCTCCGGCCTTCTGGACGACCTGGACCAGCTGGACGCCTGCATAACGGTGGAGGGCGAGAGCATCGCCTTTGAGGATATTTCGGATATAGAGATCACGGGAGCGTGAAGTCCTTGGTAAAGCTTTTTTACGCCGATATTGAGCCCCTTAAAAATACCCGCTGGCGGGACGTGCTGCCCGCTCTCCCCCTCTGGCGTCAGAAGCGCACCCTGGAGATGGCCCGGGACCCGGATGCGGCCAGGGCTGCAGGCGCAGGTCTTGTGTACGTTCAGGCCATGGAGAGCTTCGGGCTGGACCCTATGGCCCCGGTCACCTTTTCGGAATACGGCCAGCCTCAGCGGCCGGACATTTTCTTTTCTCTGTCCCACGCCGGGCCCTGGTGCGTCTGCGCCGCCGCCCCGGAGCCTGTGGGAGCCGACGTGGAGGCGGCCCGGTGCTCGCTGGCAGTGGCAAAGCGGTTTTTCCCCGGGTCTGAGTATGAAGCGGCCGCCGCTTTGGAAGGGCAGGCCCAAAGGGAATATCTGGCCCGGCTCTGGACCTGCCGGGAGGCGGTCCTGAAGGCCCTGGGCACAGGCGTCCTGGGCCCAGGATACGAGAAGCTGGAGATACAGCTGACCGCTTCATCCGCCGCCGCACTCCGGGACCGCACGCCTATGGAGCTGTCCCTCCGGGAGTTCAGGCTGGGAGAATACTATCTGGCCCTTGCCTGCCGGGACAGATTCATTGAGGAAAGGCCGGTGGTTATTCATGGATGATCGCATTCTCACAAGGCTCGCCGTCATAACCCCGGAGGAGCAGGAGATACTCTCCGGCCGGGAGAATATAGACAAGAGCATATACATGGACTCCGCCGGAGACGTTATCTCCGGGGGAAAGCTTCTGGCCGAGGGCAAGCTGGTGGCCGTCCGGCCCCACACCCGGTTTATCCACTTCCCGGAGCACAGCCACGACTATGTGGAGATGGTGTACATGTGCCGGGGCTCCACTACCCACGTTATTAACGGTACCTCCCTGCAGCTTAAAGAGGGCGAGATTCTTATTCTGGGCCAGGACGCCCGGCAGGAGGTAATGCCCGCAGATATTGACGACATAGCGGTAAACTTCATCATCCGGCCGGAATTCTTCTCCGGCACCCTGGATTACCTGGGAAGAGAGGACACTCCCCTGCGCTCCTTCATTGTGCGCTGCATCTGCGGCGACAACCCCACAGGCTACCTGCACTTCCGGGCCACGGATATAAAGCCCGTGCAGAATCTTGTGGAAAACCTTCTCTGGAACCTGATTGAGGACGCCCCCAACCGCCGGAGCATCGACCAGATGACCATGGGCCTCATGTTCGTGCACCTTATGAACCACACGGAGATGCTCTCCGTAGGCTCCAAGGAGCAGGAGACCATGGTCCGGGTGCTGCGCTACATTGAGGAAAACTACCTATCCGGCAGCCTTGCACAGGTGGCGTCCATGCTGCACTATGACCAGGCCTGGCTCTCCCGGGAGATTAAGCGCCGCACGAAAAAGAACTTTACCCAGCTCATGCAGGAGAAGCGTCTCAGCCAGGCGGCCTGGCTTCTGCAGAACACAGATGAGAACGTTTCCGATATAGCAATAGCCGTGGGATACGAGAATATAAGCTATTTTCACCGTCTTTTCGCCGCTCATTTCGGCGTTTCGCCCCGGGCCTTCAGAAAGCAGCCCGAAGCCGCAGGTGCAAATAAGGACACTTTTTAAGTCAAAACAGGACCTACACAAACGCCCTCTTTTTTGGCAAAATGTTCACAGAACAAATTGCTGAAGGAGGGTTTTTATGTCATATTTTCTCGCAGTGGACATCGGCGCCTCCTCCGGAAGGCATATCGTCGGCTGGAAGGAGTCCGGTGAGGTCAGGACAAAAGAGGTCTATCGCTTTCCCAACGGTGTTAAGGAGCAGGACGGGCACCTTATCTGGGACATCGCTTCTCTGACGGAGCACGTCCGCACGGGAATAGAAAAGGCCCTGGCTGAATTTCCGTCCATCGCCTCCTTCTCCATCGATACCTGGGGCGTTGACTACGTCCTTATGCGGGGCGACCAGGAGGTTCTGCCCTGCTACGCCTACCGGGACAGCCGCACTCTCCCCGTCATTGAGGAGGTCCACAGCATCGTCCCCTTCTCTGAGCTCTACCGCAGAACAGGCTGCCAGTTCCAGACCTTCAACTCCATCTATCAGCTCTATGACGACAAGAAAAAGGGCCGGCTCCTGGGCGTTTCCGACGTTCTCATGATACCGGAGTACCTGATGTACAAGCTCACCGGCGTCAAGGCAAGGGAATACACCAACGCCACCACCATGGGCCTTGTAAATGCGGAAACCGGCGCCTATGACATGGACATTATAAACGAGCTGGAGCTCCCTGCCCGCCTCTTCCCCGCCCTCTCCAAGCCCGGCACGGTTATCGGCAGAGAGGAGCACGGCATTCCCTGCGTGCTCTGCGCCACCCACGATACCGGCTCTGCCGTTGAGGGCATCCCCATGGAGGGCAATCACCCCTACATCTCCTCCGGCACCTGGTCCCTTCTGGGCGTCAAGACCCCCAGGCCCATCACGGACGCCGGCAGCCAGGCCGCCAACTACTCCAACGAAGGCGGCGTAGGCTACAACCGCTACCAGAAAAACATCATGGGCATGTGGGTCATCAACAATCTCCGGAAGGAGCTTTGCCCGGACCTGCCCTTCGGCGAGATGGAGAGAGCCGCCCGTGAAAGCACCTGCGACACGATTGTGAATGTAAACTCTGAGCTTTTCCTGGCTCCGGAGAGCATGAAGGCCGCCTTCGACGCCGCCTCCCTGGGCACTCTTCATACTGTCGGCGACTATTTCCGCTGCGCCTTCCGCTCCCTGGCGGAGAGCTACCGCATCGCCATTGAGGAGCTGGAGCGAAACACCGGCAAAACCTACTCCCGCCTCTATATTGTCGGCGGCGGCGCCCGGAACAAAACCGTGAACGACTTCACCGCTCAGGCCACCGGCAAGCAGGTTATGGCCCTGCCTATCGAGGCCACGGCTCTCGGCAATCTTCGGATTCAAATGAACACATTTTCAGAATAAATCTTGAAGGAGGAAAAACAGTGTTAGTAGAGACAAAAGCAAAGGTCGGCGTATTCTCCATCGCCCTCGGTGCCTATCTGCCCCAGTTCCCCTCCCTGGTGCCGGAATTCCAGGCTCAGTACGCCGACTTCAAGAAGCGCATCCCCCAGAGCGTGGAGCTCATCGACGGCGGCCTTGTGACCACCAAGGAAAAGGCCATGGAGGCCGGAGACAAGTTCCGTGCCGCCGATGTGGACCTGGTCATCCTGCAGCTTCTGACCTACGCCACCTCTTATAACATGCTCCCGGCAGTCCGGGACCTGGACGTGCCCGTGGTCCTGGTGAACGTTCAGAAGAAAAAGGCTCCCGATTACGCCAACACCGATACCCCCACCTGGCTGGGCGAGCTCTACGCCTGCGGCGCCGTGGGCGAGATGGTGGCCGACCTGGAGCGTGCAGGCAAGCGCCACGCCGTCATCACCGGCGTTGTGGAGGGCGGCGACCCGGAGGTTGACGCCGAGATTGCCGACTGGTGCAAGGCCGCCCAGGTCAGAAGGAGATTCCGCAATACCAACCTGGCCCAGATTGGCCGCCCCTATCCCGGCATGATGGACCTGTACATTGACGAGACCAACCTCTATCACCGCATGTGGCTCTACACCAAGCAGTTTGACTGGGAGAAGATGTGGGCCATTGCGGACAACATCACCGATGAGGCCGCTATCCGTCAGGAGGCTCAGGAGAT
>JAFPTE010000070.1 GCA_017400415.1 Oscillospiraceae bacterium | reverse complement strand
GGGGGCAGGCTGGCGCAGACCGTGACGCCCTCCCGGGCGATGAGCCCCGTAAGCAGGGCGGAGCCGGAGGCCAGCTCCGTGACGGGTATGTACACCATGGGCGGGGAGAGGGCCGCCAGCTCCTCCGATAGCTGGGAGAGCTTCGTAAGGCAGACGGAGAGGATGGGCACGTCCCTCTGCCCGGGCACTCTGGAAGCCGGGGGCATATCCCCGCACCTCCGTTCCGGCGGCGCAGAGCGCTTGTCCATAAGCTCCCGGAGGAGCTTATCCCGTATCTCGCCGATGTCCTCATTATCCGCAGTCACGCCCCGCTGTATCTCCGCCTTCACGTTTTTCAGGAGGAAGGGGGTGCCGCCGGTCTTGTAAAGCTCCGTTGAAAGGGAGCCCAGGTTCATCTCCCGGTGGAAGGCCAGGCTCACCTTGCCCCCCTCGCCGGAGACTGTGTTCCCCCGGTCGTCCTCCGCCGTCAGCACCACGGGCTGGCCCAGGCTCAGCCGGGCGGTGAACACCACGGGCACCCGCTGAAACTCCCGGCGAATGTAGGTCTTCCGCAGCTCGGAGAGCATGGGCGAGGACTCGGGCAGGGCCGTGGCCGTATCCTGGCGCACGGTGCCCAGGGGCTTTCCCATGAAAAGGGCGTCCGTATAGCCGCAGGCGGGGGAGACGGCGTCCAGGGCCGCCAGCTCGGAGTTCTTCTGGAACCGGACCCCGGAGAGAGCCCGGGAGTAAAGCCCCGTGACGGCGGCGCAGTATTCCGGCCGCCGGTTCCGGCAGTCAATGAGCATATGTATTCCGAAGCCGCTGATTTCGCCCAGCCGGTCCACCAGGCACAGGTCCGGCAGCACCAGGGGCCTCGTCCCCTTGTTCGCCAGCCGGTACCGGGAGAGGAAGCGCAGGTCTCCGCCGCTTCGCTTCTCGCTGTCCCGGCCGGAGAGCCCTCCGATCAGGCACAGCCCCGGGTAGGAGGGGGGCAGATAGCCGTGAATGGGCAGCTCCGGCTCCGGGCCCTGGCCGCAGAGGGGACATACGTCCTCCCAGGCCATCTGGGCCGGCAGGCAGACCCGGCTTATGCCCATGGCGGAGGCCAGCTTCATTCCGCCCTTGGAGTGGAGGCAGAACTGGCTTCCGGCGTGGATGGGCGCATCGGGCATGGATTTTCTCACCGCCAGGATGAGCCCCGGGTCCGAAAGCCGCAGGGCGTCGGCCCCGTTGAGCCAGGCCCCCCGCAGGGAGCTCAGAAGCTCCTCGGTGCCGTCGTCCCCCGGGGAATAGTCCGCCTCGGCGTAGAGCCGGACCCCACGGACCCGGCAGAACTGGGCGGCGCCGTAAAACTCGGAAACGTCCAGCCCGGGCCTTGTGCCGGTCTTAAGGGCGGCGCAGACTGCGTCGGCTCCGTTCTGAACGGCGGCAGACACGCTGGAAGCGCTGTTGACCCATATTACAAGCTCAGCCATAATCCTGCCGCCTCCTTCTGACGATAAATATACATAGTAATTATAGCACAGAGCTCCGAAGAATAAAAGCCCCATCCGCAAAAAACGGATGGGGAACTCTTCAAATTGAAGCCCGTTTTGTCGGGCTTCAATTTGAGCCTCAAAAACGGATGGGGCTTTGCTTTTATTTCAGACTTTCCACGTAATCGCCGGGGTTCACGCTGACGCCGTCCAGGGCCAGGGCAAAGTGCAGGTGGGTGCCCTCGCCGATTTCCAGGAGGGCCGTATCGCCCACGGAGCCGATAACAGACCCGGCGTCCACGGCGTCTCCGGCCTTCACCACCGGCTCGGCGGCCAGGTTGGCGTAGGTGCCCACAAGGCCCTGGCCGTGGTCAATGGTGACGGTGGTGCCCATAAGGTCGTCCGCCTCCACGGAAAGGACCGTGCCGCCCGTCATGGCCGCCACCAGATCTCCCAGACGGCAGGCGATATCCACTCCGTCGTGGGTCCGCCAGTCGGCCATGGTCTTGGAGTAGATAAGGTCCTCCGGGGAGTAGGGATTCAGGAGCCTGCCGCTGACCGGGGCCTCAAAGCTCCGGGGCCGGGCGGCCCGCTCCTCCTCGGTCTCGCCCCGGGCGGAGGCGGGCACCGTGTCCCCGTCGCCCTTGCCGTCTGCGGGAAGCACCTCCGGCTCCTTAACTATCTCCCTGGGCACGACCTCCGGCACGAAGGCCTCCCCGGGGGCGCTGACGGGCAGCTGCTCCTGTGCCGGGGGCTGGGACAGACCCTCGGTGGGGTCGGTAATATCCTCAAGGGGTCCGGAAACGGGCACATAGTCCCTTTCACCTGCCACCGGGCTGAACACCAGCCAGGCGGATACGCCGATGACGGCGACGCAGGCGAAAAGGACTATGTAAAAGCCCCTTCCGCCGATAAAGCTCTCGAAGAGCTTCGAGAGAGTTTTCTTGCCTTCCATATTAAACCTCCGAAAAGCGTTTTTTAATTCGGAGATATAATTCCCGGCTTTCGTTGTTTTATACAGAAAAACATAAAATTGCCCCTGCCCATACGCCCCGGACAGGCCGGCATACATAATCACAACAAGCATAAAGGGCGTTTTTTGTCGCTTCAGGCTTGCCCCCCGCCGAAAGGCGGTGGCAAAAAAATTCCCCGCAGAAAGGCGGGGAAATGAATTATAATGAGTTTTTACGAATAACGGGCCCGGAATTCGGAGGGGGTCATCCCGAAACGCTCCCGGAAACGCTTTGCGTAGTAGCCGGAGTTGACGAAGCCCACCTTGGCGGCGACCTCCTTAACGGATGCGCCGGTGTGCTTCAGAAGGTGGGTGCTCTTATTCAGGCGGTAGTCAATGACAAAGTCCACCGGCGAGGAGCCCAGGTACTTTTTGAAAAGCTTGGAGCCGTAGCTCACGGAGACGCCGCCTGCCCGGCACAGGGATTCAAGGGTCATCTTTGCGTTGTAGTGGCCACGGATGTGGTCGATCATAAGGCGCATGATGGCGAGCTCGTGCTTGCCGTTGGACCGGGACTCGCCGGACCGGGGGATCCGGCTGTAGAGCATGTTCCAGATGTCGTAGACAATTGACATGGATTCCATAAGGGAGTCGTACCCATTCTGCTCATAGCTGTCGCCGATGCGGCGGATGCCATTGATAATCCTGTCTGACCAATCCTGGCCAAGCTTGAGGACCATGGCAGTAAAGCCCTCGTTTTCCAGCAGGGGCTTCACAAAGGTCCGCTCTATGTAGGGCGCAGCAGACAGCACCACCGGGGAAAAGGTGATGTTCAGGTATTCGCAGTCATCGCCGGTGACGGAGTACATGGAGTGCAGGTGGCGGGAGTTGAGTATAATGACCTGGCCCTCCGAGGCGCTGTAAACCGCCCCGTCCACGTTGATGGACAAGGTACCTGAGTATACATATATATACTCAATGTCGTCATGCCAGCGATAGTCCGTAGTCAGGGTTCGAGGAGCACTGGCTGACAGCGTGGTGCGCTGAATTATCATGGGCATATCCGGCGCCATGTAGTCCAGCTTCGCATGAGAAGTGCTGCGGGTGCGTTTTAACATAACAAAGGCCCCTTGTTTTGTCTCCCCCAAAACAAAAACCCTTTTTGTGTCTATTATAATACACAACAAATGGATAAATTTCAAGCGTTTTTTTTGCACTTTTGAAAAATAAACAATATAGTGATAATTATAGTGGAAGACCCTGTTCATCGTTCCGGACGTGCCGGCGGCTGCCGGCATCGCCCTCGGGGCCTTCCTTCTCATCAAGCGCGGCAAGAAACAGCAGGCCAAGCAAAAACAGCAAAAAACATAAAAAAGCCCCCCGTCGCAAGACGGGGGCAAGCTGTTTTTCGCTTACATTGCGGAGAGGTATTTCGTCATGACGTTTTCAAAGACCATGTCCAGGCCGTACCGCCGGACCGTGCGGCGGGCTGCGGAGCCCAGCTCGGTGCGGAGCCGGGGGGAGCGCATGAGCTCCGCCATGGCGTCGGCACAGGAACGCACGTCCCCGTAGGGATAGAGAAGGCCGGTGCGCCGGTCGTCAATCAGGTCCCGGTGGCCCTTCACGTCCGAGGCTATTACGGGCAGGGAGCAGTACATGGCCTCCATGACCCCGAAGGGCAGGCCCTCAATGCGGCTGGCCGCCGCCAGGGCGTCGCAGGACCGGAGCAGGGAGTTCATATCCTCCACGAAGCCCGGGAAGAATACCCGGTCCGAAAGGCCCATGGACGCAGCCAGGTCCTCCAGCTCCCGCTGCCGGGCGCCGCCGCCGGCCAGCACCAGAACGGCCCGCTCCGGCACTCTGGCCAGGGCACGGATAAGCACCTCCTGGCTCTTCCGGCCGGAGAGCTCCGCCGGACAGACGAAAACGAACTGGTCCTCCCGGCTGCAGAACCGGCCCCGCAGGTCCTCCCAGGGGGCGTCAAACCGGGTGAAATCCACCCCCATGCCGTGGATTTTGTTTACCCGGCGGCTCAGATTCTTCTTCCGGGCAAAGTCATAGTCCCAGCGGTTCATGGTGAGGGTCAGGTCGGTCCTGCCCGCAACCAGCTCCTCGGCCTTGGTGAGGGCCAGCCGCCGGGGCAGGGAGGATTCGTCGTCGAAAAGGTACCCGTGGACCACATTCACGCAGGGGGGGTGCTTTTTCTTCGGCAGGGCCAGCCTCGTGAAAAAGGAGGCCAGGGAGGTGTGGGAAATGACCAGGTCGTGCTTTTTCATCTCCAGCTCCCGGGCAATAATATCCCGGGCCCGGAGATTGCCCAGGCTGGTGATGCGCTTTTCAAAGGGCAGTGGCAGCAGCTCGACGCCGTCGGGCAGGGGACCCTCCCCGGCGCAGCCCACGGTGACCCGGAAGCCCAGGTCCGCAAAGCGCCGGAGGTAGGGCAGATGAAAGCTTTTGATGTGAGAGTAGGTTGAAGCGGTCATCAGTAGGGAGGGCATGGGACCACCTCGCTATTTTAATTTTTCGCTGTTTAAGAATTTGCCGCAGAAAACAGTTTCCAGCAGGATGTGCAGGTCCAGCAGGGGGCTCCAGTGCTCGATATAGTAGATGTCGTACTCCACCCGTTCCCGGATGGAGGTATCGCCCCGGAGACCGTGGACCTGGGCCCAGCCGGTTATGCCGGGCCGGACCTGGTGCTTGACCATGTAAAGGGGCACCTCCTGCTTGAACTGCTCCACGAAGAAGGGCACCTCCGGCCGGGGGCCCACCAGGCTCATGTCCCCCCGGAGCACGTTGAAGAACTGGGGCAGCTCGTCCAGGGAGAGCTTCCGCATAAAGGCACCGAAGGGGGTCTTCCGGCTGTCGGAATCCGTGGTCCAGCCGTTTTCCTGGTTCTGGTTGACGCACATGGACCGGAACTTGTACATCATGAAGGGCTTTTTCCCCAGGCCGATGCGCTCCTGCCGGAATATGACGGGCCCCGGGCTGGAGAGCCGGACGCCGACGGCGCAGATAAGCATGATGGGGCTTGTGAGGATTATAAGGAGCAGGGAGCCGATTATATCCCCGGCCCGCTTAACGAAGGCGTTGGCCCAGTTGTCCAGGGGGATATAGCGGATATTCATAAGGGGAATGCCGTTCAGGAAGTCAAACCGGGGATTGGAGGGCATGAATTCGGCGTAGATGGGGATTATGGAGAGCTTCACGCCGCTTTTTTCGCAGGCCTCGATAATATCCCGGGTGTGGTCAAGCTCGTCCGCATCCACGGCGGAGATGACCTCGTCGGGCTTCTCGCTCTCCAGCACCGCCTCCAGGGCGTCAAAGCCCCCCAGGCGGGCAAGCTCCTCCTCGCCCTCCATGCTGCGGCCGGAGATATAGCCCACGGCCCGGTAGCCCAGCTGCCGGTCCCGCCGGATCTCCTCCAGGTACCGCCGGGCCTGCTGGCCGCTGCCGATGATCAGAATGTGCTTCTGGTTGTAGCCCTTTTCCCGGAAATGCCGGAGCACCGTCCGCAGAATGATGCGCTTCACGCCGAGAGCCGTCAGGCTCAGGGCCAGGAAGATGCCGAAGGCAATGCGGGAGAAGTGGACGCCGTGGTCGATGAACAGGACCGTCAGCAGTATGGCAAAGTCGATGAGGCTTGCCTCCACCAGCCGCACCAGCTCCTCCTGGAGGCTGGTGTTGCGGAAGGAGTCATAGAGCCGGAAGGCGGCGTAGGTAAAAAGGCTCAGCAGGGTATAGGCGGCGCCCAGCCACAGGTATTCCGAGAAGGGCACCGTGACGATTCCGCCCTGCATAAGGTGAAACCGGATAAAGAACGCCAGGGGCAACATGGGGAATATGCACAGCCCGTCAGAAATGACGTTCAGTATATTGAGAAGCCGCTGGTTTTCTTTAATCATAACTCACTCACCGATAAGGCTGTAAACAAAGGACTCGTTCTCGGGGGAGAGCTTCAGGGTGCCCATATTCTCCTGGGACCACTGCTGCAGCCGGAGCGCCACGTCCTTGGCAGAGAGCAGATAGTCGACAGACCCGTCAAAGTACACCCGGATAAGGTTGAAGGCGCTGTCCCAGGCGTCCGAGTCGGAGGCCTTGTAGCCTACGTACTTGTTGATCATGCGGAAGGCATCCTCGTTGCGGCCCAGGGAGAAGTAATACTGGGCCAGGTACACGGGGATGGTGTTGGAGGTGACCTTTTCAAGCCTTTCGGCGTACCGGTCCGCCTGGTTGTGGATATCCTCCGGCACGTCCAGCCCCGTGACGCTGTAAACGTAGCTGAGCATATAGTCCGCCCACTCGAACTTGTCCATCTCGGCGGCACGGGCCACGTTGGTGATGTCCGGCTCCTTGTCCAGCAGGTCCTTGGCCCGGATGTTCTGGATGAGCAGGAAGTCAAAGATGAGGAGAAGCACTGCCAGCACCCCCAGAAGGATGTTCCGGGCCAGCTTCCCCAGAGGCAGGGGCACGCTGTCCCCGGCGGTCAGAGAGATGACCATGAAGGCGCCGAAGGCCATGGGAAGGTAGGAGTAGAAGGAGAACACGACCTCAACCCCGGCGTGGACCGTCATGAACACCAGGGCGGCGGCAACTGCCGCCAGCATGGGGGCGGACTGGGGCGCATCGGGACCCAGGCGCTTCTTTATGAGGCACACATAGGCGGATACCAGCAGGCCCACAAAGAGGAGAAGGCCCACAATGCCCGTCTCCGCCATGGCCTGGATATAGTGGTTATGGGCGTACTTGGTTTCGTAGTAGAAGCTCTGGACGCTCATGATGCCGTTTTCGTAGGCCCCCAGGCCGCTGCCGATGAGGGGGCTGCGGCGGAAGAGGGCGATGCCGTCCTCAAAGAAGACGAAGCGCTGAATGGCGTTTTCGTTGGCGAAAAGGCCCTGGAGCCGGTTGGCGATGAAGGAGGGCAGCAGGGGGTATCTGAGGGGTATGCTGCCGCTGGAGGGGCCCTCGTAGGTCACGGAGCGGATGGCGGCGCCCTCGGAGGTATCAAAGGTCAGGTAGATGACCGTGCTGCCCTCAGGCACCGTGAAGGCGGCGCCCTGAAGGGGGCCGGAGTACAGGGCGGTCTGGGTGTGCATCATGGTCTCCTGCCGGGTCTGGCTCACGATCATCACACGGACGGCGCCGTCGGCGTCGGCGGTGAGGGTGTAGGCCCCGGGCTTCGGATAGGCGGAGCGGCGCAGGGAGCTGCCGGCCTCCAGGCTGATGGGCCCGGTCACGTTCACGGCCACCAGGAGGAACACGGCGGCGGCCGCCGCCAGAGCGGCGATGAGGATAACGGAAATGCGGCTCTTGTCCGCCAGGGCGTCCCCCAGACGGCGGCCCAGCAGCTCATGGGCCAGGAACAGGGCGGCGCCGGAGACCAGGGTGGCGGCCAGGGGCACAAACCGGGGGCCCTGCCAGAGCTCCAGGCTGGTGACGGAAACTGCGCCGCCGGCCAGGGCCGTGATGATGACGAGCTCCGCCAGGAGCACCACGGCGGCGCCCCGCTTTTCCTTCCGGGCGAAGACCAGGTAGACGATGAGGGCAAAGAAGATGGCGATGAAGGCGCCCATGCTGAAGGCCAGCATAAAGGCCAGGGCCGTGAAGGCGGTGAGCACCTCGGCGGCGATGCGGTGGCCCCGGCTCTCCGTGTTCAGGATGAGGCCCAGGCCCAGAATAAGGCCGATGCCGGTGATGCCGCCGAAGATGTTGGGGTTGGCGTAGAGGCCCGTAAGGCGAATGCCGATCTCAAAGCCCTCGGCATACATGTAGTCCGTGGTGAAGAGGCCCAGGAAGGCCTGTACGGCGCCGCTTATATAGCGGGTGCCCAGAAAGTCGATGCTGATAAAGGAGAGAAAGGCGGCGTAGGTCAGCAGGATGCGGCTGACGAAGGGGCCGCCCTTTCTGCCCTTGGGCGCCAGGGAGAGGAGCATAAGGGCCATGAGCACGGAGGACAGGACCTTCATGAACTCAAACAGGGCAAATTTGCCGGAGAGGGCGTAGGTTATGGAGATGCCGTCCATAAGCACCACCGCCAGAAGAGCGACCACAGGCAGGCTGAGCCTTGCCCGCAGGGTCCTGAACCGTACCCCCAGCACCGCCAGCGCCAGGCCCGATACCACAAGGCAGACCGGCTTGGCCGTGGCCAGAGACAGAAGGGTGCTGAAGAAAAAGAGTATTATCCCCAGAATGTAGGGCGTTCCGGGGAAGGCCTGAAAGCCCACGGTAAGGCGGAGGGGCTTGCCCTCGGTGATTTCCTTAGTCATAAAAAACCTCGTATTATAGTGAAGGAACTATCCTTGGCACATTAATTTCCATTTAGATATTCTATCATTTTTCTCTCCAATAATCAACAGTATTTTCACGCGATACCCCCGGGAAAGAGAAAAAAGAGGGACGTGCCCTATCTGCTCTCCGCAATTGTCCGCAGGGACCGGAGGCAGCGGCGGGCAGCTTCCCGGAGCCCGGGCCAGGGGGGACGGTTTCCCCGGCTCTCAAAGCCGTCCAGAAGCCCCTCCTGCCCGGCTATGAGCTCCCGCAGGGAGGGCGGCCGGCGCTCCGGGGGCGGCGGGGGCAGAAGCATGCTGTCCCCGGTCCGGAGCCAGCGCTCCCGCTGCAGCATTTCAAGGGACCGCCGCCCGCTCTGCAGGCAGCTTCCCAGGGTCCTTCGGGCATAGCCCCGGGCGCTGCGGTAGGCCCGGCGGTAAAGGGCGTTCTGGGCGCTCTGGCTCCGTATAAGGTCGTCCAGTCCCCGGTCCGGCCCCTGACCCGTGACCCGGGCCCATATCCTGTTTCTCTCTGCATCAGTCATAATAATCACCCCGGGGCATCCTATGCCGCCGGGGTGAGAAGATTGCAGATAAAGCACGATTCAGATTTGTTTTCGCAATAGCTTTGCCATTGCGAAAGCACCATCATGGCCGGCGTGCGCCGGCCCATGCGCCGACCAAAGCCGGCGGTCCCTTGCCGGCTGCGATGGAGCGCATGTCTCAAAAGAAAGCCGGTCCTTTGGACTTTCTTTTGAAGGCTGTTGACAGCGTCAACAGCCCCGTCCCGGGGCATCCTATGCCGCCGGGGTGAGAAGAGTTATTCAGAATAAAACTGCTTTGGGTGCTTCTCGAAGTACTCCTTCAGCACCAGCCCGGTCTTGCTGTCCGGGCAGGCGGCGCACTCCTCCGGGGTGCCGGTGAAGACCACCTGACCGCCCCCGTCGCCTCCGTCGGGCCCCAGGTCGATTATGTGGTCGCAGCACTTGATAACGTCCAGGTTGTGCTCGATAATGACCACCGTGTTGCCGGCGTCCGTGAGCCTGCCCAGCACGTCCATAAGGCGGCTTACGTCGTCCGTGTGGAGGCCCGTGGTAGGCTCGTCCAGCACGTAGAAGGTGCGTCCCGTGGCAGGGCGCAGGAGCTCCGTGGCCAGCTTCACCCTCTGGGCCTCGCCGCCGGAGAGGGTGGTGGAGGACTGGCCCAGCTTGATGTAGCCCAGGCCCACCTCCTGAAGGGTTTTGATTTTCCCGTAGATTTTGGGCAGATTCTCGAAGAAGTCCACCGCCTCGTCCACGGTCATCTCCAGCACCTCATAGATGTTCTTGCCCTTGTAGCGGACCTCCAGGGTCTCCCGGTTGTAGCGGCAGCCCTTGCAGACCTCGCAGGGCACGTAGATATCCGGCAGGAAGTGCATTTCGAT
>JAFPTE010000069.1 GCA_017400415.1 Oscillospiraceae bacterium | reverse complement strand
GTACCAGGCCATGCTGTCCTCGGGCTTGCAGACCACTATCATCTCCTGCTTCTCGAACTGGTGGATGCGGTAAACGCCCCGCTCCTCGATGCCGTGGGCGCCCTTCTCCTTCCGGAAGCAGGGGGAGTAGCTGGTGAGGGTGTGGGGCAGGCTCTCCTCCGGGATTATCTGGTCAATGTAGCGGCCGATCATGCTGTGCTCGCTGGTGCCGATAAGATAAAGGTCCTCCCCCTCGATCTTGTACATCATGGCGTCCATCTCCGGGAAGCTCATGACGCCCTCCACCACGTTGCCGTGCATCATGAAGGGGGGTATCATATAGGTGAAGCCCTTCCCTATCATGAAATCCCGGGCATAGGCCAGCACCGCCTCGTGCAGGCGGGCAATGTCACCAATAAGATAGTAAAATCCGTTGCCGGCCACTCTTCTGGCCCCGTCCAGGTCGATGCCGTTGAAGCTCTCCATTATCTCGGTGTGGTAAGGAATGGGGAAGTTGGGCACTCTGGGCTCGCCGAAGCGCTGAACCTCCACGTTCATGCTGTCGTCCTTGCCGATGGGCACGCTGTCGTCGATTATCTGGGGGATCTGGTACATGACCTGGCGGAGCTTTTCGGAGTACTCATTCTCCAGCTTTTCCAGCTCCTGGAGCCGGTCGGCGTCCTTCTGGACCTGGGCCTTCACCTTCTCAGCCTCGGCGGCCTTGGCGGGGTCCTTCTTTGCCTGGCCCATGAGCATGCCGATCTGCTTGGAAAGGGTGTTCCTGGCGGCCCGGAGCTCGCTGGCCTCGCTGATGCAGGCTCTGTTGAGCCGGTCCAGCTCCGCCGCCTGGTCCACCAGGGGCAGCTTGTGGTCCTGGAACTTCTTTCTGATGTTCTCCCGGACCAGGTCCGGGTTCTCTCTGATGAGCTTGATGTCTATCATTTATTTTCTCCCTCTTTCTGGGTGTTTTCCAATTCCTTGATTCTGTCCTGGGCCTGGGTCAGCAGCTCCTGGAGCCTCCGGTTCTCGTCTGTGAGCCGCTCAATCTCCTCCTCGGCGCTGCGCCGGAACTCGGCGTGGTCCTCCTGGAGCTCCGTTATGGTGTTCTCGCTCTGGCGGCTGTGCATGAAATAGCTCAGCAGTATGAGCAGGAAAACCACGGTAAATAGTATTGTAATATACAGAATTACCCCGCTTTGGGTGGCTTTTCTGCTTGAATTTGTTTCGGGCAAGGCGGTCTTGTCCTCCTGACCCTCGCTGCGCTTGTGAAGCTCAATCATTTCTCCGCCTCCCCTTTTCTCAGGGTGCGCAGAAGGTCGTAAAGCCGCTCAAAATCCTCGCTGCCGTAATACTCTATCTCGAATTTTCCCCGTTTTCTGCCGGGAGTCACTGTGACCCGGCGGCCCATTATGCCCGTCAGGTCCTCTTCCACCTGGGCGTAATAGTCCACCCCGTCGGCGTGCCTCCGGTCCGGGGCCTTTTTTTCCCGTTTTCCGGCGGCGATATCCCGGCAGAGCTTCTCCGCCTGCTTGACGGAGAGCCCATCCCGGACGATT
>JAFPTE010000068.1 GCA_017400415.1 Oscillospiraceae bacterium | reverse complement strand
GGCCACGGCGTCCCGGTAGAGCCCCTGCAGAAGGGCGATGAATTCCCCCAGAGCCGGGCGGCTGTCCGCCTTATGGGTGCACAGGACGCAGGAGAAGGTCTCCCGGCAGTCAAAGGGTATCCAGGCGAACTGGCCGCTGTGGTCGTTGAGAAAGCCCGGGGCCAGGCAGACCCCCTTCCCGGCGGCAATGTTCGTAAGGGTGGTGTCGTGGTCCGGGCTGTTGAAATACTCTATCCTCCCGGTGGCGATAAGCCGGTGCTGCACCGCCGTCTGCGGCGGAGGGCGGCACCTGTGGCGCCTGCAGGGGGATTTCACCCTGCGGAAGGAGCAGGGGCAGTGGAAGCTGGAAAGCTCGAAAGCATCAACATATTAAGGAGGAAATGCTATGGAATACCTGGAACTGAACAACAAAATCAAATGTCCCGCAGTGGGCATAGGCACCTTCATGCTCTCCCCTGCGGACGCAGAAAACAGCGTGAGAGAGGCCCTCAGAATGGGCTATTCCCTGGTGGACACCGCCAACGCCTACGTAAACGAGCGGGCCGTGGGCCGGGGCTATTACCACCGGACCGATGCCCAGCTTGCCCAGTTCGCCGCCTGGCACCCCCAATTTGAGAAAAGATAAACCGCATCGGGCTTTTCTTTTCCGGGGAAAGCTGGTATAATGTACCCCGCTTAAATACGGCGGCCGGGCCGCCCTTCATCGCTGCGAGGTATGCTATGTTCTATTCTGTCCACGAAACCCTTACCCCCTGCACCCTGGGGGATATCAGATCCCTGCCGGAGGGCGTGCCCTTCGTGGCCGTTCTGACGCCCGAGAAGTGGCGGGAGATCGGCGGGGAGCTGGGAATTGAAATTGATATCGAAATGGACACCGGCACGCCCCGGGAGACTAAGGCCGTTGTGAACCGGGACTCCCTGACGGGCTCCTTTTCCCTTCCGGACCGCAGCGGCATAAGCGGGCCCAGGCACGCCTTCTCCTTTGCCATGAACGAGCACGGCATAGTTCTGGTGGAGGACGGGGACTTCATCGCCGGGAAGGTGGCGGAGATAAGCCGCACGAAGAAATGGCGGCTTCCGGGGCTGGAGCGGTTTTTCTACGACCTGCTGGAGACGGTCATCGCCCAGGACCTGAGTCTGCTGGAGAACATGGAGAAGCGGCTCAACTCCATTGAGGAGGCCATACTCCGGGGTGACGTGGAGACCTACCCCCAGGAGCTCAACGATATCCGGGGGGACCTTCTGGACCTGCGGGTCCACTATGAACAGCTTATAGACCTGGGCCAGGAGCTGGAGGAGAACGAAAACGGCTTCTTCCGGGAGGAGAACCTGCGCTACTTCCACATGTTCACGGAGCGGGTCATGCGGCTGCAGGATATGGTCTCCGGCCAGCGGGAGTACGTGGTGCAGCTCCGGGACCTTATTCAGGTCCAGATGGACGTGAAGCAGAACCGCATCATGACCCTGCTGACCGTCATCACCTCCATCTTCCTGCCTCTGACCCTCATCGCCGGCTGGTACGGCATGAACTTCAGATATATGCCGGAGCTGGAGTGGAAGTACAGCTACCCCGCCCTCATCGTCATCTGCGTGCTTATCGTGGGTGTGTGCATCTGGTACTTCAAAAAGAAAAAGTGGATGTAAAAAAACTGCTGCGGAACACTTGTTCTGCAGCAGTCTTATTTGCCGGAGAGCCCTCACCGGCCGGGGCGTATCCTCAAGGTTTTCAGATACTCCTTGCGCTCATCGCTTATGCGGAAGCTCTCCACGCTCTTCTGGATGGCCTTGTTATGGACCCAGGGGTCCAGCCGCCCCTCCTCCAGGTAGGGCAGTATGGCCTCATACTGCTTTGCCAGGGCCGTGGCG
>JAFPTE010000067.1 GCA_017400415.1 Oscillospiraceae bacterium | reverse complement strand
AGGGCACGTAGAGATCCGGCAGGAAGTGCATTGCGATTTTGATGAGACCGTCGCCGGAGCAGGCCTCGCAGCGGCCTCCCTTGGTGTTGAAGGCGACGCGGCCGGGGCCGTAGCCTCTGGCCTTGGCCTCCTGGGTGGAGGCGAAAAGGTCCCGGATATCGGAGAAGACCCCGGTGTAGGTGGCCGGGTTGGAGCGGGGGGTGCGGCCTATGGGGCTCTGGTCGATGGCGATGACCTTGTCGAGCTCCTCCAGGCCCAGCAGCTCCCGGTGGCGGCCCGGCCGCAGGTGGGCTCTGTTCAGCTCCGAGGCCAGGGTCTTGTAGAGCACCTCCGTCACCAGGGAGCTCTTGCCGGAGCCGGATACGCCTGTGACGCAGGTCATGGCCCCCAGGGGGATTTCCACGTCGATGTTTTTAAGGTTGTTTTCCTCCGCCCCGAGAATTGTGAGCTTCCTGCCGTTGCCGGGCCGCCGGGACCGGGGCACGGGGATGTACTTCGCCCCGGAAAGGTACTGGCCCGTAATGGACCGGGGGCACTTCACAATATCCGCCGGGGTGCCGGAGTACACCAGCTCCCCGCCGTTCACGCCGGCGCCGGGGCCGATGTCCACGATCCAGTCCGCCGCCAGCATGGTGTCCTCATCGTGCTCAACAACTATAAGGGTGTTGCCCAGGTCCCGGAGCTCCAGCAGGGCCTGCAGGAGCTTGGCGTTGTCCGCCTGGTGCAGGCCGATGGAGGGCTCGTCCAGAATGTACAGCACCCCCACCAGGGAGGAGCCTATCTGGGTGGCCAGCCGTATCCTCTGGCTCTCGCCGCCGGAGAGGGAGCCCGCCGCCCGGCTCAGGGTCAGGTACCCCAGGCCCACGGCAGCCAGGAAGCCCAGCCGGGAACGTATCTCCCGGACTATGTTGTCCGCAATGAGCAGCTGATGGGGGGTAAAGGCCACGCTGTCCATGAACTTGAGGGCGTCCACCACGGATTTGTCGCAGTAATCCGAAATGCTCTCGCCCCCTACGGTGACCGCCAGGATCTCCGGCTTCAGCCGCCGGCCCCGGCACTGGGGGCAGGGGCACTGGGACATATACTGCTCCAGCTCCGCCTTCATGGACTGGCTCTGGGTCTCCCGGTACCGGCGCTCCAGGTTCGTTACGATTCCCTCAAAGGCCTGGGAGAAGGTGCCGGTGCCCCGGGCGGTGTCGTAGTGCAGCTGGAGCTTTTCCCCGCCGGTGCCGTAGAAAATTGCGTGGACCGCCTCCTCCGGCAGGTCCCGGAAGGGGGTGGTGAGCTTGAAGTTGTATCTCTTGGCCAGGGCGTCAAAGTACATCCTGGCAATGCTGTCGCTTTTGGCCCTTCCCCAGCCGGAGGCGCTGATGGCCCCGTCCAGAATGGAGGCGGACTTGTTGGGCACGATTATGTCCTCATCCACCCGCAGCTGGGTGCCCAGACCTCCGCAGGCCGGGCAGGCCCCGTGGGGATTGTTGAAGGAGAAGGCCCGGGGGGTCAGCTCCTCAATGGATATGCCGCAGTCCTCGCAGGCGTAGTTCTGGGAGAAGGAGAGGACCCGGTCCTCATCTGCCAGGAGCACGTGGACAACCCCGTCCGCCAGGGACAGGGCCGTCTCCAGAGAGTCCGTGAGCCGCCGCTGGATGCCGTCCTTGATGACCAGACGGTCCACCACCACCTCCACGTCGTGCTTCTTGTTTTTGTCCAGCTTTATGTCCTCGGAGAGGTCGTAAACGCTGCCGTCCACCCGGACCCGCACGTAGCCGGACTTCTTGGCGTCCTCAAAGACCTTCTGGTGCTCGCCCTTCCGGGAGCGGATCACCGGGGCCAGTATCTGCACCCGGGTGGCGGCGGGCAGGGCCATGACCTGGTCCGTCATCTGGTCCACGGTCTGCTGCCGTATCTCCTTGCCGCATTTGGGGCAGTGGGGGGTGCCCACCCGGGCCCAGAGAAGGCGCAGGTAGTCGTAAATCTCCGTCACCGTGCCCACGGTGGACCGGGGGTTTGAGTTGGTGGTCTTCTGGTCGATGGAGATAGCCGGGGAGAGGCCCTCAATGTAGTCCACGTCCGGCTTCTCCATCTGGCCCAGGAACATGCGGGCGTAGCTGGAGAGACTCTCCACGTACCGCCGCTGGCCCTCGGCGTAGATGGTCTCAAAGGCCAGGCTGGACTTGCCGGAGCCGGAGAGACCGGTAAACACCGTGAGCTTGTCCCGGGGAATCTCCACATCTATGTTTTTGAGGTTATTCTCCCTGGCGCCTTTGACAAAAATGCTCTCCCGCATGGTGACCCCTCCAAAAGATTTCGTAAAGCTTATTTTACCACGAAACCGCCCCCGGCGCAACTTGTTTTT
>JAFPTE010000066.1 GCA_017400415.1 Oscillospiraceae bacterium | reverse complement strand
TATTCCGTCCGTGACCTCCAGCAGTATTTCGGCTTTGATGACCCCAGGGCCATCTACAAGTGGCAGAAGGGCGACAGTCTTCCCACGGTGGACAATCTCTTCGCTCTGGCAAGGCTCCTTGAAGTTCCGGTTGACGACATCCTGGTCCCCGTACAATTCCATATTGTCAGCGAGCAGCAGGATAAGTCCTGCTGCTCTGTTTTTTTCTCCGGCGTGCTCCCTTGGACGGTGCAGAAGACCGATGGGCCTGTACCATTTTTCTCCGCCGCCCGATGGGGCCCGGCGGCCTTGGAGAGTATGAGAAGAGCAATCAATAAACAATTGATGTCAAGTGCCTTGTGAAGGGTAAGAGTGGTGTGAGAAATCACGGTTTTGCCATAAGCGATTTTGCGTGATAGGCCACGATGGATGAGGGAAGCGGTGAAGCTCGATCCTCCTTTGATATGTTGTCGGCACCCAGGTGCCGGCTTTTTTCGTGTTCCTGAGAACGCATCTGCAGCATTATAGTTCACCTGCAGCCGAACCGGTCTCGGCCTTCTCTTATCCTACACCGCCCAAGGGGCCACGCCGGAGAGGGGGCTTACTCCTCCCTGCCCAGATAGGCGTGGAAGGCCTCCGCAAAGGTCCCGGACATATCGAAGGTGGCCTCGTAGCCCACCTGGGTTGTGACCAGGCACAGGTCTATCCGGGCGGAGATCTCCTCCGAGGTGCGGAAGAGCTTTCTGAGCTGTGAGCGGACCTCGCTGCGGTCAAAATTGATGGATGTCACCCGCTTCACGTCGCAGCGGTAGGAGACCTGGTTGCCCTCGGCGTTGAAGCGGTAGCCTGTGCCGCCTCCGGTGATGAGCTGCTCGGAGGAGCGTATATCGTTCATCTGCTGCAGGGTACGCCCCACGGACTGGCGGAGGCTGTTCAGGCTCACCTGGCTGTCCAGGTCGAATTCCATGGCCCCCTTTGCGCTTCGGACGGCGGCAAAGAGCTTTTCCTTCTCGCCCAGCAGGTAAACCATAAATCCCACAAGCTCCGTAATCTCCCCGGCAAATTCGCTGGAGGGCAGCGTCTGGGTGGTCTCGTCCTCCGCCTCCGGATTGACCTTCTTGCGGAAACAGGTGTTTTTGACTATGGTCACGTTGCTCTCCTCAGAGAGGATAGAGCGGCACTCTTCGATAAACTCCGTGAGCTTGTTCTGATAGCGGAATGCTTCCTTAAGATTCATTTTTTCACCTCGTTTTTTCTTTATGGCCCGATTATACTCCCCCCTTTTTTCTTTGTCACTGAACCGGCAGTTCAAAAATCCCCGGCGGAAAACCGCCGGGGAAAGCTTATTCCAGATATTTTTTCCAGCTCAGGACACGCTTTTTCATGCCCGCCGTATCCAGGACGCCCAGGGCAAAGCCCTTCCGCACCAGCTCCGGAGGCACGTACTCATCGTACTTCTCAAAGACCGGCACCTCCTTGGGGTACACAAGCTCCAGAGGGTCAAAGTCCTCGGCCGCCTGTGCACAGACCGTCTCATAGAACTCCGCTTCGCCGGCTTCCATGGTAAACTGCATGTAATAGGGCCGGGAGGAGCTCAGGCCCCGGAGGCCCAGAGCCTTGCCGCAGCGGATTTTCAGAAAGCGCTCCAGAGCCAGGAAGGCGTAGCTCCCCAGCCAGGGGAAAAGGGCCCACATCTTGCCGCCCAGGTTCACAAGGGGCCTTTCCGCCATGAGGGACTTTGCGAAAACCTCCCGGGCCTGTCTGAGGCGGCAGCGGGCGTGGCTCATAAGATACGGGTAGGTCCTGTCCTCCGAGAGAACGCCGTACATGCGCTCCAGAATCCGGGTGTGGATATCCCCGGCCACATCGCCGAAGTAGGCGGGGATATTGCCCTTCACAAGGGTGCAGTAAACCTCCCGCCGCTGGTGGTCCACCTCCTCCACCACCCACACTCTGCCGGCGATGGCAATCTTATCCCCGATGGGTGGGGGCTTTACGATGGTGCCCAGCTGCTCAGAGCCGGAGCGGACCGTGTACTCCACGTTCTCCTGAAACACGGCGTAAAACTTGTAGCTGGATGTGACCCGCTCCCCCGCCAGGCCCAGGATAAGGCCGCCGTTCTCCGTCCGGCTCACGTGGTCGATTTCGATAAGGTGCCGCAGCAGGGTCCTGTAATCCTCCGCCGACACCCGGTGAAAGGCACTGAGGGTCAGCACCCGGGACGCCAGCTCCCGGGCCGTCATCTCCCCGCAGGAGGCAAGGGTGCTCAGGGTCTGGTGGTACAGAAGGCTGTAGGGCAGACGGTCCGTTCTGGGTTCCTCCACGAACCGGTCCTCGATATAAAGCTGCACCAGGGCAATGCCCTGGACAAGGTACCAGGGTATGCTGTCCGGCAGCATGGCCCGGGCCTCCTGGTGCTCCTCCCGCATGACGAAGATCATCTCCGCCGGGTCACCCCGCCGGCCCGTGCGGCCCAGGCGCTGAAGAAAGCCGGAGACAGTGAAGGGTGCGTCAATGTGGAAGGCCCGCTCCAGGCGGCCTATGTCGATGCCCAGCTCCAGGGTGGCGGTGGCGCAGACGGACATGAGGGAGTCGTCGTCCTTCATCTCCTCTTCTGCGCTCTCCCGATAGGAGGCGGAGAGGTTGCCGTGGTGTATGAGAAATCTGTCCGGCTCCCCCCGGGCCTCGCAGTACTGCCGCAGGCTCTGGCAGACGGTCTCGCACTCCTCCCGGGAGTTGGTGAAGATGAGGCACTTCTTCCCCCGGGTGTGCTCAAAGATATAGCCTATGCCCGGGTCCGCCGCCTGAGGTGCCCTGTCCGTAGGCTCCTCCAGCTCCGGCACCTCCTCAAAGGGGTCCAGGCCAAGGTCTGCCTGGGGATCGGAGTTATAGAAATGCTCCATGCCCAGGCGCCAGACCTCCCTGCCCCCGTCAAACCGGGGTATGACCGTCTTCCGCCCGCTGCCGGCGGCCAGAAACTGCCCGGCGGCCTCCGGATTTCCGATGGTGGCGGAGAGGCCGATTCGCCGGGGTGAGCAGCCGGCCAGCTTACACAGCCGCTCAATAAGGCAGAAGGTCTGCAGGCCCCGGTCTCCCCGTATCAGTGCGTGAATCTCGTCAATGACGATAAACCGCAGGTCGGAAAAGAGGCTCGGTATCTCCATGTGCTTGTTTATGAGCAGGGACTCCAGGGACTCCGGCGTTATCTGCAGTATGCCGGAGGGCTTTTTAAGGAGCTTCCGCTTCTTGGACTGGGCCACGTCCCCGTGCCAGCGGCTCACCTCTATCCCCTGCTCCTCACAGAGCTCCGTAAGCCGGCCGAACTGGTCGTTTATCAGGGCCTTCAGAGGGGCAATGTACAGTACCCCCACGGTTTTGGCCGGGTTCTCATCCAGGAGGGTAAGTATTGGGAAGAAGGCCGCCTCGGTCTTGCCGGAGGCAGTGGAGGCCGTCAGAAGCACATTGTCCTCCGTGCCGAAGATGGCGTCCCCGGCGGCGTTCTGCACCGCCCGGAGGCTCTGCCAGCCGGAGCGGTAGATATAGTCCTGAATAAAGGGTGCGTACCTTTCAAAAACGTTCATAGGGAAAACTCCGCAAAGTCACCGGAGGCCTCGTCGGAGACGGCCTCGCTTTTGGCGTAGGAAAACTCATCGGATGCGAGGAGCGAGGGCAGGTCCGTATTGGGATTCTGCCAGAGAAGGTCCAGAAGCTCGATGAAGTCCCGGATGACCTCTCTGGGGGTGATGTTCAGGTCGGCGCCGATGCGTCCGTACTCGATTATCAGAAAGTCCGCCAGATCCTCCGGAGAGAGGGTCTCCTCGTAGCCGTAGAGCCCGGCGTGCATGCTTCTGAGCTTCTCGCAGAGCACCAGCATCTCCTCCGCCGTCAGGGGCTCCAGCCTTATGACCGGGGCCAGCAGGTCCCGGGCGCCTGGCCTGGAAAATCTCCCCTCCGCCAGCCGGGACCGGAGGGCCTCATAGCTGTAGATTCCCCGGCGCTTGTCCTCCAGGGCCTGGGGCGTGGCCCCCATCAGCATGCCCAGGTACCGGGCCTTCCCCTGGAGAGTGTCGTTATACATGGTCAGGAGCTTTTCGTAGTTATACTGCCGGGTGACGGAGTTGGGTATCTTGTACAGGTTCACAAGCTCGTCAAGCATTATGAAAAGGCCCGAGTAGCCCGCCAGCCGGAAGAAGAGGGCGAAGAGCTTCAAATAGTCGTACCAGTCGTCGTCGGTAATGATTATGTTAACGCCCAGAGCCTCCCTTGCCTCGGCCTTGGTGCTGTACTCCGCCCGGAACCAGCGGACCACCTTTGCCTTGCTCTCATCGTCGCCGTCCAGGTAGGCACGGTAATAAAGGCTCAGAAGCCGGGCAAACTCAAAGCCGTGGACCAGCTCGCTGACGGAGGAGGTGACGGCGTAGATTTTCCTGTCCACGGCCTCTCCCAGGGCCCTGCACCTTCCGCTTTGCCACAGGTCTCTATTATCAGGCACCTTTTTATAAAGAGATGCGCGACACCGTCAGTCTGACCGATGT
>JAFPTE010000065.1 GCA_017400415.1 Oscillospiraceae bacterium | reverse complement strand
TGGATGTGCCCTTCATGCACTACACCGGCGCCGGGAAGCTCATCAAGGGCGGTGACATGACCGGCGTTGTGCTGCCCTACCAGGACGGCAAGCTGGCCTTCGCCGCCTTCAAGCCCACCTCCGGCACCGCACGGGAGCTTCTGGAAAAGCACGGGCTCTATGAGCTGGCGGTCCGGGCGTCCAACGCCAGCGACGTGACGGTCATGCTATCCATGCCCAAGTTCACCAAGGAGTACACCTACGAAATGACCGGCACCCTGTCCGGGCTGGGTCTTGCCCCGGCCATGGGCGCCGGCGCAGACTTTACCGAGATGGGCACCACAAAGTACGGCGACGGCCTTGTCATCGACGAGGTGCTCCAGAAGGTGAAGATAATCGTTGACGAGGACGGCACCGAGGCCGCCGCCGTGACCCAGGTCACCACCAGGGACGGCATGGCCTTCTTTGATTCCCTTGCGGAGGTCACCCTGGACAGCGAATTTGTCTACATCGTCTACGACACCCAGTACGGCATCCCCCTCTTTGCAGGTATAATGGATGACCCCGCTTGAATGTAAGCTCTGCCCCCGGCGCTGCGGCGCAGTGCGCACGGAGCATTCCGGCAGCGGCCTCTGCTGCAGCGGCACAAACCTGAAAATCGGCCGGGCGGCCCCCCATTTCTGGGAGGAGCCGCCCATCTCCGGCACCCGGGGCAGCGGCGCAGTCTTCTTCTCCGGCTGCAGCCTGGGCTGCGTTTACTGCCAGAACTACGACCTGGCCCGGGGAAAAATCGGCCGGGAGGTCAGCGAGGACGGCCTGCGGAGGATATTCGCCCGGCTCATTGAGGCCGGCTGCCACAACATAAACCTGGTGACCGCCTCCCACTACGCCCCGGCGGTGGCCCGGGCCCTCCGGGCGGAGAAGCTGCCGGTGCCTGTTGTCTGGAACTCCGGCGGCTACGAGAGTCCGGAGACCCTTAAAATGCTGGAGGGCCTGGTGGATATCTACCTGCCGGACTTCAAGTACGCCCTTTCCGCCCCCGCCGCCCGGTACAGCGCCGCCCCGGACTACCCACAGGTGGCCAGGGCCGCCATCCGTGAGATGTTCCGTCAGACGGGGCCATACAATATAAACGATAAGGGCCTCATGACCCGGGGGGTCATAATCCGGCACCTGGTGCTGCCGGGGAACATACCCAACACCCGGGCGGTCCTCCGGTGGATAAGCCGGACCTTCCTCCCCGGGGACGTGCTCCTCTCCCTCATGAGCCAGTACACCCCCTGCGGGGACATTGAAAGCTTCCCGGAGCTGGGAAGGCGCCTGAGTCCGGAGGAGTACGGCAAGGCCATGGCCCTGCTGGACGAGTTCGGTATTGACGAGGGCTTCTTCCAGGAGCTCTCCAGCGCCTCCGAGGAGTACACCCCGCCCTTCGACCTGACAGGGCTGGAGGACATTATCTGAACAGCGTGTGCTGTTAATGGATTTTTCTTGACATTTAATTAACAATGTGCTACCATATACTCACGAAAAGGGAGTAGTTCCCCGGCACACCGGGGCGCACAACCGTCAGTACAGCCTCCTCCGGAGGCTCGGGCGTGCGGAGCGAAAGCGTTTAACGAGACTTTTACCGAAAACATGCGGTAAGGGTCTTTTTTTGTACCTTACCGCTGGGAAGGAGGCAAGGCAATGAAGGTTTACAAGGTAATGGAGACCACCAAAAAGAAGGCCGAGGAGCTCATGAACGACATGGCCTCCTACGGCTGGGAGGTGGCGGCGGTGACCTACTGGAGCATGTGGAGCATATGTCTCCTGGTCACCTTCGTCAAAGAAGTCAAAGAAAACTAACATTATAGGAGGTAAAGAAAATGTTCCTGCTCTTGCTTGCAATCATCCTCTGCGCATCCGGCATCGTGGTGGGCACCCTCACCAAGAAGAAGATAGTCACCGCAATCGCAGTGCCTGTGGCGGTGGTCCTGGCGGCTCTCAGCTGCTTCAACACCGTGCCCGTGGGCCACACCGGCGTGGTGACCACCTTCGGCCGGGTGGAGAACTACACCCTGGACAGCGGCGCCCACATCGTGGCCCCCTGGCGCACCGTGGTGAACATGGATAACCGGGTCCAGAAGCGCAACGTCCAGCTGCCCTGCTTCTCCTCCGATATCCAGGAGGTGAACATCTCCTACACGGTGAACTACCAGATTCGCAAGTCTGATGCCATGACCCTGTACAGTACCGTGGGTGTGAGCTACTATGACACAGTCATAGCCCCCAACATTGCCGAGAGCGTGAAGGTGGCCACCGCCCGGTACACCGCCGAGGATCTGGTGGGCATGCGTGACAGCCTGGCCATGGAGATTGAAAAGATACTCTCCGACAAGCTCAGCTCCTACAACATCGAGCTGGTGGGCACCAGCATCGAGAACATGGACTTCACGGATGTGTTCACCCAGGCCGTGGAGGCCAAGCAGGTGGCCCAGCAGAACAAGCTCCGGGCCCAGACCGAGGCGGAGCAGAAGGTGATCGAGTCCGAGGCCGCCGCCCAGATTAAGAAAATCGAGGCGGACGCCGCCGCCTACGAGGTCCTGGCCCGGGCCGAGGCCGAGGCGGAGGCCAACCGGAAGATAAGCGAAAGCCTCACCGAAAACCTTATCGACTACACCTACGCCAACGCCTGGGACGGCCAGCTGCCCAGAATCATCACCGGGGAGCAGGGCTCCGTCATCGTGAACGCCGCAGACCTGATTCAGGGAGAAAACTGAGCTCCGACTCTGTCGGCCCGCTTCGGCGGGCCGACATTTTATATGCAAAAACAAGTTGCGCCGGGGGCGGTTTCGTGGTAAAATAAGCTTTACGAAATCTTTTGGAGGGGTCACCATGCGGGAGAGCATTTTCGTCAAGGGCGCCAGAGAAAACAACCTCAAAAACATAGATGTGGAGATACCCCGGGACAAGCTTACGGTGTTCACCGGTCTCTCCGGCTCCGGCAAGTCCAGCCTTGCCTTTGAGACCATTTACGCCGAGGGCCAGCGGCGGTACGTGGAGAGTCTCTCCAGCTACGCCCGCATGTTCCTGGGCCAGATGGAGAAGCCGGACGTGGACTACATTGAGGGCCTCTCC
>JAFPTE010000064.1 GCA_017400415.1 Oscillospiraceae bacterium | reverse complement strand
GTGGAGCAGGGCGCTGCGCTCATAGACCACGGAGGCGCCCTTGCGGAACAGCTCGTCCACCACCCGGCTGATGGAATTCTCGTTGCCGGGGATGGCGGAGGCAGAGATAATAATCTTGTCCCCGGCGGTTATCTCCACAAAGCGGTGCTCGCCGAAGGCCATGCGGTGGAGGGCGGACATGGTCTCGCCCTGGCTGCCTGTGGAGATAATGACGGTCTTCTCCGGAGGCAGGCCCTTGATCTGGTTTATGTCAACCAAAACCCCGGCAGGCACGGACATGTAGCCCAGCTCCGTGGCCACCTTCATGACGTTCTCCATGCTGCGGCCGGTGACGGCCACCTTGCGGCCGTACTTTTTTGCACAGTTTATGACCTGCTGGAGACGGTGCACGTTGGAGGCGAAGGTGGTGACAATGATGCGCTGGGTGCAGTCCTTGAACTGGTTTTCAAAATTGGCTGCCACCACGCTCTCGGACAGGGAATAGCCCGGGTTTTCCACGTTGGTGGAGTCGCTCACCAGGGCAAGAACGCCCTTTTTCCCCAGCTCGCCGAAGCGGGCCAGGTCTATCATGCCGCCGTCAATGGGGGTGGTGTCGATTTTGTAGTCCCCGGTGTGGATGACAACGCCGACGGGGGTCTTGATGGCAAGGGCCACGGAATCCGGGATAGAGTGGTTCACGTGGATGAACTCAACGCTGAAGCGGCCGATTTTAACGGTCTCCCCGGCCTTCACGGTGTTGATTTTGACCTTGTTGGCGGTGCCGTGCTCGGTGAGTTTTATGTTAACCAGCGCCGCCGTCAGGGGGGTGCAGTAGACCGGGACCTTCATAAGCTCGTCCATGACGAAGGGCATGGCGCCGATGTGGTCCTCATGGCCGTGGGTCAGGACGATGCCCTTCACCCGGTCCTTGTTCCGAACAAGATAGCTTATATCGGGGATAACGGCGTCAATGCCGTACATATCGTCGTCAGGGAAGCCGATGCCGCAGTCCACAACGATGATTTCGTCACCGTATTCGTAGACGTACATGTTCTTTCCGATCTCGTTGAGACCGCCGAGGGATACTAATTTTAACTTTTCTGCCACTAAAAATATACTCCTTTTCAGTAAAAATATGTTTTTTGCAGCCAAACAGGCATAGGAGTATCATAGCCCGGCGCCCTCATTTCCGGCCCCGTCACGCCGGAAAATTCGGGCTCTCCGCACCCCGTGTGCTGTCTGGTTTTTTATAAAAGCACCGCACTGCGGTGACTGATATCTTTAAAAGGCGGCAAACCCGGCCGCAGCTCCGCCTATTATAACACCCCCGGGGACGTTTGTCAAAAAAATCTTTCGACGGACCTCGACTTCCCGGCTCTGCCGGTGTATAATGGTAAAAAAGGAAGGGAGGCGGCAGGGTGAAAATGACAGAGGGAAAGCCCATGGGGCACCTGGTGCGCTACGCCGTGCCGCTCATCCTGGGCAATTACCTGCAGCTGGGCTACAACGCCGTGGACTCCATTATCGCCGGCCGCTTCATCGGCGAAAAAGCTCTGGCGGCGGAGGGCGTGGCCGGGCCCGTCATGAACCTCATAATCCTGGCCATAACGGGCCTCACCATCGGCTCCGGGGTCCTTATGAGCGAGGCCTGGGGCGCCGGGGACGGCAAAAGGCTCCGGAAGACCCTGGGCACCACCCTGACTCTGGGCCTTGTGCTCAGCGTGTCCGTGGCCCTTCTGGGCATACTGCTGGCCCGGCCTATCCTCCGGCTTCTGGCCGTGCCGGAGGAGATATTTGAAATGACGGTCGTCTATCTCCGCATAACCTTCCTGGGCGCACCCTTCACCTTTGCCTACAACGCCCTGGCCTCCGGCCTCAAGAGCATCGGGGACTCCAGAACGCCCCTCATATTCCTGGCCATATCCTCCGCCCTCAACGGGGTCCTGGACCTTATCTTCCTGGGGGCCCTCCACATGGGAGTCACGGTCAGCGCCATAACAACGGTGGCGGCGGAGGCTGTTTCCGCCCTTCTCAGCGCCGTTTACATGACCCGGCGGCGGAAGGAGCTGACCCCCGGCATGGAGGAGCTCAGGCCGGACCGGGCTATTCTGCGGCGGGTGCTGGCCTACGGGGCCCCTACGGCCCTGCAGCAGACCGTGCTGCCTCTGGGCAAGCTGGCCGTCAGCGGGCAGATAAACGCCCTTCACAGCGTGGAGGCCATCGCCGCCTTCAACGCCGTCACCAGGCTTGACGACTTTGCCATCGTGCCCTGCCAGACCCTGGGCTCCGCCATCTCCACCTTTATCGCCCAGAACAGGGGAGCGGGGAAGGAGGAGCGGATCCGGCCGGGCTTCCGGGCGGGAATCGCCCTGGAGGTGGGCTATTACGTCTTCATCGGCACCGTGGCGGCCCTGTTCCGCCGGCCTCTTGTGGCCATGTTCGTGGACGGGGAGGGCGCCGGGGCGGTCATCGAAATCGGCACGGCCTACCTGGGGTACATGACGATTTTTTACCTCTATCCCGCCTTTACAAACGGAATCCAGAACTTTTTCCGGGGTATCGGCCACATGATGACCACCGCCTTCTGCACCTTCCTGCAGATAGGCCTCCGGGCCCTTGCCTGCATCTGGCTGGTGCCCGCCCTCGGCGTTCCCGGGGTGGCAGTGGCCTCCGCCGTGGGCTGGACCGCCATGCTCATATATGAGGTGCCCCTTTATTTTTACACCGTCCGGAAAATGGGCATACCGAAATAGTCTTATATTGCTTTTTCGCCCCGTTTGGGTTATACTGATACCGAGAATACCAAGGAGGATAATTCCTATGGACCTTGTACTGACGCCTGCGGCACAGCTCATCAACGACATTTTTTACAGCCTGGATTACGCAATCCTCAGCTTTTACCACAGCCTGGCGGAGTCTGCCGGCGTCGTCATGACGCCGCTGATGGTCTTCATCAGCTACTTCGGCAAGGGCGGCATCTTCTTCATCGTCACAAGCATAGTCCTCATCTGCATCAAAAAGACCCGGCGCGTGGGCATAACCTGCCTGGCGGGCATCATGATAGGCGCACTGTTCACAAACCTTCTCATAAAGCCCCTGGTGCTGCGGCCCCGGCCATATAATTTCTCCGAGGAGATACGCACCTGGTGGACCCTGGTGGGCTCCCACTCCGAGTCCGACTATTCCTTCCCCTCCGGCCACACCACCGTGGTCTGCGATTTCTCCGCCGCCTTCTGCGGGGCCAAGGGCAAGAAGTACATACCCTTTGCGGCCCTGGCCGCCATGCTTATGGGCGTGAGCCGGAACTATCTGATGGTCCATTACCCCTCTGACATCATCGGCGGAATAATCATCGGCACCCTGGCGGGCATTGCCGCCGCCCTCATCGTCAATCTGGTTTATCAGAAGATAGCCGAGAAAAAGCTCATAGACAAGGCAGACCGGGAGTAAACTTCCTCAGGGAGGCCTGATTTATGGAACATGTAACGGAAATGCTGGAGCCCTATGCGGACAAGGTCCAGGAGGCGGTCACAAAGCTGACGGCCCTCCAGGGCTTCGGGGCTGCGGTGCTGACCGTGGGGCTCATAGCCCTGGCCTGGTTCATTCTCACAAAGCCCATAAAGCTGCTCTTCAAGCTCATCACGAACACCGTGCTGGGCTTCATTTCCCTGGCGGTCATCAACTATCTGGGCTCCTTTATCGGGGTCAGCATAGGGGTGAACTGGATAAACGCCCTTATCGTAGGCATTCTGGGGGTGCCCGGTGTGGCCGTACTCTTTCTCGTAAGGTGGCTGATGATGGTATGACGGAATTCAGAAACAAAGCCATAGTGACCGGGGGCTCCCGGGGCATCGGCGCTGCAGTCTGCCGGGCTCTGGCCGCCCAGGGGAAGACCGTGACCGTGGGCTATCTGGCCGCAGAGAAGCGGGCCCGTTCCCTGGCGGAAGAGATCGGCGGCATTGCCGTAGGGGGCGATATTGCGGACCCGGCCACGGCGGAAAAAATGCTCTCCGAGACCGGCGGCGCCGGGATACTGGTGTGCTCCGCCGGCATAAGTCACATCGGCCTTTTCCAGGATATGACCACCGCCCAGTGGCGGCGGCTCTTTGCCGTGAACGTGGAGGGGGCCTTCAACGCCTGCCGGGCGGCGGCGCCCTATATGATAAGGGCGGGCTGGGGCCGCATAGTGCTCATATCCAGCATGTGGGGCCTCCGGGGCGCCTCCTGTGAGGCGGCCTACTCCGCCTCCAAGGCCGCACTGGTGGGCTTTGCCAAGGCCCTTGCCAAGGAGCTGGGGCCCTCCGGCATCACCGTAAACTGCCTGTGCCCCGGCGTTATCGACACGGAGATGAACTCCGCCCTGTCGGAGGAGACCATGGCCCAGCTTAAGGAGGAGACCCCCCTGGGCCGCATCGGCACCGCCGAGGACGTGGCCGCCGCCGTCAGCTTCCTGGTGGGGGAGGGCGCCTCCTTCATAACGGGACAGGTGCTCTCCGTCGACGGAGGCTTTGCCGTTTAATACTTAAGGAGACAGAGCTATGTCAAGAATACCTATCGGAAAAACCGGACTCTTTGCGGAGGACACGGGCTTCGGCGCCCTGCCCATCCAGCGCATTTCCAGGGCTGAGGCCGTAAGGCTCCTGCTCCGGGCCTATGACGGGGGCGTTACATACTTTGACACCGCCCGGGCCTACTCCGACAGCGAGGAGAAGGTGGGCGCCGCCTTCAGGGGCATGCGTGATAAGATAATCCTGGCCACAAAGACCATGGCCAGGGACGCCGCCGGCTTCAGGGCGGACCTGGAGACAAGCCTCCGGACCCTGGGCACGGACTATATCGACATCTACCAGTTCCACAACCCGCCCTTCTGCCCCGTGCCCGGCCATCCCAGCGGCCTCTGGGAGGCGGCTCAGGAGGCCCTGCAGCAGGGGAAGATACGCTTCATATCCATAACCAATCACCGGCTGGACGTGGCCCGGCAGGCCGTGGAAAGCGGCCTTTTCGCCACCCTGCAGTTCCCCTTCAGCTATCTGAGCACGGAAAAGGAAATCAGCCTTGTGCACGACACTCTGGCTTCCGGCATGGGCTTTATCTGCATGAAGGGCCTTTCCGGCGGGCTAATCACCAGCTCCGCCGCCGCCTGCCTGTGGATGAAGCGCTTTCCCGGGGTCATGCCCATCTGGGGCGTCCAGCGGGACTGGGAGCTGGAGGAGTTCCTCTCCTATATCAAAAACCCGCCTGAGGAGACGCCGGAGCTCAATGAGCTCATCGATAATGACCGCCGGCAGCTTATCGGCGAATTCTGCCGGGGCTGCGGCTACTGCATGCCCTGCCCGGTGGGCATCGAGATAAACACCGCCGCCAGAATGAGCCTGCTGCTGCGCCGGGCTCCCTCCGAGGCAAACCTGGGGGAGAAGGGCCAGGCCCTTATGAACAAGATCGACGACTGCCTGGGCTGCCGCAGCTGCGCCTCCAAGTGCCCCTTCGGCCTGGATACGCCGGAGCTCCTTAAGCGCAACCTTAAGGACTACCGTGAGGTCCTGGCGGGCAAGGAGCTCCTGCCGCATAATTTCTAAAATAGCCTCGCCCTCTTGCCGTTAGCTCCGGCAGGAGGGCGGGTTTTTTATTTCTTTTTTATCCACCTTATGAGGCAGCCGAGGCCCAGGCCCAGAAGGGAGGCCGCAGCCCCCAGCCAGCAAAGGTCAAACCGGGGCGGGTTTATCCTACCGGTGAGGATGTTGTTGGCCACGAGGAAGGTGGCGTAGTCCGTGACGACGTACACCAGGGCGAAGACCAGGGGCAGGAGCCACTTGAGCTTTCCCCAGTAATCCCGGAGCCCGGCAGCAAGGCTTGCCGCCAGGGCGGTCACAGGCAGGATAACGTAGAATACCAGCAGGGAAAAGCCCATGGCGTCGGAGCCGCTTCCCAGCCAGAAGATGCAGGGGCACAGGACGCAGATGACCAGGGTGACGGCCGCAAGGGTGAGCTGACCTCTTTTCTCGCTTTTCACGGAGAATCCCTCCTTTTTCGGGTAATAACATCTTTTACATTTTGAAAAAGCCTGCCATTTTTTTCAAAACGGCAGGCGGTTTTTTATTTCTTCGGGGGCTCCTCCGGAGGGGCCTCGTCGGCGGCGGCAATGCCCTTGGCCTCCAGCCGTGTGGCTATATCCCGGCTCAGAAGGGTGTCGATAACGCTCATGGCGGGCACGCCCAGTATCATGCCGGTGACCCCGAACATGGAGCCGCCCACGATGACGGCTACCATCACCAGCAGAGCCTCCAGCTTGGTGGCGTTGCCCACGATGCGGGGATAGATGAAGGTGTTGTCAATGGCCTGGAGGGCGATGATGAACACCACGAAGAGCAGTGCCTTCAGGGGCGAATCGGTCAGTGCCATGAGGGCGCCCAGAATGCCGCCCATCCATGCGCCGAAGATGGGGATGAGGGCCGTGAAGCCCATGACGAAGGAGACTGCCACGGCGTAGGGGAACCGGAAGATGAACATGCCGATGCAGCACAGGATCCCCAGGGCGCAGGCCTCCAGCAGCTGGCCCGTCATGAAGGACCGGAAGGCGCCGGAGCACAGGGACACGAAGTTTATGATGCCCGTGGCCCGCTTCTCCGGCAGGTAGGCCTTCAGGGCACGGATGAAGAACCGGCCCACATTCTCCTTGTGAATCACCAGGTGGAAGCCGATGATGGCGCCCAGACCCAGGTCCAGAAGGACGCTGACCACAGAGGAGGCGGCACCGATGAAGCCCGTGAAGATGCTGCCGTTCTCCGCATTGGCCATAAGGGAACGGATAGGCTCAAAAATCTTTGCCCAGTCGATCTCGCCGAAGCTCTGGAGCTCCAGGCGCAGGCCGAAGCTCTCGGCGGTCTCGTCCACCCACAGAACGGCGGAGCGGACCTGGCCGGGCACCGTATCCAGGAGGATGGGCACGGCGGAGCGGATCTCAGGGATGATGATGACAATGAGCATGGAAACTGCGGCCACCACCAGAAGGAAGGCGATGACCACGGAAAGTATCCGGGCGGGCTTCTGCTTCATGGGCGGTATCTTCGGTTTCCTGCAGCCCTTGGTGAGCCCGTCCTCAAAGAACTGGGCGAAGGGCGACATGATGAAGGCCACCGCAAAGCCGATGATTATGGGCAGAACGATGCCCATGACCCACTTGAAGGCATCAAAAATAGTCCCGAGATGGGTGATGGCCGCGTAGAAGAGCACCGTCACGCAGAGTATGAAGATTATTTTCCTTACGGTATCACGATTAAGCTCCGTTTCCGGCACCTCCTTGGACTTGGTAAATTATATCCCCCTCAGGGGGATGTTATTCTGCCCTGGGCCGTGAGAATCATATCTGTGACCTCCTCCGCCAGCTGGACGGTCTTGGCGGCCTTCACCCGGTCGGCGGGGATGACGGCGAGAATCCTGAAGCGGCAGACGGTGGGGATTATGAAAAAGTGTTTTTTGAGCTTATCGGTGCCCTCAATCTGGGCAACTACGATGGGGCAGCGGGCCTTCTGGGCGATTTTGAAGGAGCCGGCCTTCATCTCTCCCAGCTGGCCGGTCTTGCTGCGGGTGCCCTCCGGGAAGATGCCCACGGAGACCACGTCGCCGCTGATGAGCTCGGCGGCCTCGTTGATGGTGGCCACGGCCTTCCGGGCGTCGTCCCGGTCGATGGCCAGGTGGCGGCAGCGGTGCATATAGCGGCCGATGGCGGGGATATTGAAGTTCTCCGGCTTGGAGACGAACACCAGCCAGGTCTTTTTGAGGGCCAGGGTCACAAGCAGGGGGTCGAAGAGGGACAGGTGGTTGGAGACCACCAGAAACCGCTCCTCCGGCAGCTTTTCCAGCCCCTCCACCCTGATGCGGGCCCCCAGCATGGCGCCGCCGTAGCTGTAGGCCAGGTTTATGAGGTTCATATAGAAGGGCGTGGGCCGGTCATACTGCTTTTTCTTGTCGATGGTCAGGCTTATTATGCACACGGCGATGACGAAGAGAATAAAGACGCCGATGACGCAGCCCAGAATTATGAGGGGTATCTGCCAGATAAGATGGAGGGAAGGACTCTGAAAGGCCAGCAGGGCGGAGAGACCCAGGCCCAGGATAATGCTGAATATGTAGATAATCATAAACTCACCCTCCGGAAAGGATTATGACTCTTCCTCTTTCTTGATTTCAAAGATGATTTTCAGGTAGCGGATAATGTACATCAGGGCGGAGAAGGAGGCAAGGACGATGCAGGCGATGAGCATTCCGCTCGCGACGGTGTCGGAGATGGTGGGCACGAGCACCAGCACCAGGGCGGTGACGGAGATGGCCCCTGTGGCCAGCTTGCCGTACCAGCGGGCGCTGTCCAGCCGGTTGGCCTTCTTGAAGACCACGGTGCCGATGATGAGCATGGTAATCTCCTTGGCGGCGATGACCAGCACCAGCACAAGAGCCAGGGTGTAGCGGAAGGAGAGGCAGATGAAGATGGCCCCCTGGGTCAGCTTGTCTGCCACCGGGTCCAGCACCTTGCCCAGCTCGCTGGTCATATTGAACCGGCGGGCAATGAAGCCGTCCGCAATGTCGGAAATCCAGCTCACCACGATGACCACCGAGGCGGCGGCGTACTCGCCGATAAGGTAGAGCCAGATGAAGCAGGGGATAAGCACCAGGCGGAAGTAGCTGAAATAGTTGGGGATGGTGTTCCAGTCCCGCTTGATGATGTCTCCCATGCGCTTTGTCAGCTTTTCTGCGGAGAAGTTTTCGTCACGTTCTTCCATATAGGGCCTCCCACATAGCTTTGCACCGTAATATTACCCCATAATCGGGAAAAAGTCAACTGTTGCCGACACAAAAAGAAAGCCTTGCCGCCTGGCTTTCCTTTGAAGGCCGGCGGACTTGTCCGGCAGCAAAAAAGGGGGCCGCAGAAGCGGCCCCCGGGGGAGAAAATGGAAGATCGGGATTCAGTTTTTAACGTTGGAGACAAAGAGCCACATGCTGCCGTAGCTTCTGAGGGTGACGGTGTAGGTGTCACGGCCCCGCTCATAAGTGAGAGCGATGGTTTGGCCATTAACGCCGTAGGATGTAAAAACTACAGGCTCATAGGCCGTGTCGCCGTGCTCCAGGAAATAGGCGTCGTACTCCTTCAGATAGGTGAGCCTGTCAAGGCCCTTCTTTGCGGTCTGCTCCAGATTGATGAGGGCATACTCCCAAAGGACTCTCTCAATCTGTTCGGTGGTGACCTTCGTCACGTCCAGTTGGATCTCTCTGCCCAGCTTTTTTGCAAGGGCGGCCTTCTCCTCGTCGGTGGCCTGGCTGCCGTTATAGCCGTCATAGAAGAGCCAGAAAAGGTCGATGTCCTTCGGAGTGGTGTACTCGGAGAGCAGGAAGTAGTTCGGAATTGAAATGGTGTGCTGCCTGTTGAACATGGAGCCGTCAAAGCGGTGACGGTAATACTCACCAGTCATGGGGTTCAACCAACCTATGCTTATGACAGTATCAAGAGCAGCGGGATTTGTGGACGGTGGTTCGGGCTCCGGTTCCGGCTCAGGCTCCGGGTCCGGCAGGATGATTATCACGGGGGAGGGCTCCGGCTCAGGTTCCAGTTCGGGGGTCACAGGGGTCTGCACAGGCTCCGGTTCCGGCTCAGGCTCCGGGTCGGGAGTGGTGACCGCAGGCTCCGGGTCAGGCTCCGGTTCCGGGCTCTTGGGGCCCGTGAAGGCGCAGCCCACTGCGAAAAGGGCCAGAGCCGCCGCCAGGATAAGGGCGGGCAGGGCGGTGCGGCTGCCCCTGGCAATGAGGGTGATGCGCTCCCGCAGGCTCCTGCCCCGGGCGGACATGGCGGCGGAGAGCGTGAGAAGGCCGATGCCCCTGCCGGTGGAGAGCCGGATAACCGTGTCGCCGTAGCTCTCACGCTGATCCTGGCCCAGAGTGCGGATTGCGCCGGCGTCTGCAAAGAGCTCGCTGTCGTCCCGGGAGCGTAGGGCGCAGAGCCACACCAGGGGGTCAAACCAGTGGAGGGCCAGGGCAGCGCAGCGCAACATGGCCCAGATGTGGTCCCCGTGGCGGTGGTGTGCCTCCTCATGGGCCAGCACGTGCCCCAGGACCGCCGGGTCCCCGGCAGCCTCCGGGGTCAGGTAGATGCAGTTTCCAAAAAGGCAGGAGGAGCTAAGGCCCGGAACGGTGAAGACCCGCAGACCACTTTCGGCTTTCAGGGGCTGTCTGCCCTTTCGCAGGGCAAGGTACAGCCGCAGATTGGCAAGGACGAAGACCAGGGCGGCAGCTCCGGCGCCCACAGCCCAGACCAGGGGAAGCAGCTCCCGAAGGTCAACCTTGAAGGCCGGCGCCTGGGTCACAGGGGGCTCCGACGGAGCAGGGGAGGGCACGTATATTGCGCCCGCCTCCCGGTCATAGGCCGGCAGAACGGGAGCTTCGGTTATGGGCGCCGGGTCCCCGGAGACAGGCGCCTCCGGCTCCGCAGGGACCGGCAAGGCCACATGAAACAGGGTGCCGGGGATAAGGAGCCGCAGAAGCAGCACCGCCCAGAGGGCATAGCGCACACCGGCGGAGAGCCGCTTTTTGAAAGCTGCCCTGACCGCCAGAATGGCGGCAGCCAGCAGAAGGGAGGATAGGGCCCAGGAAAGGGTCATTTCTGTCCCCTCCCTTCCTTGAGGATGCGGTAGAGCTCCTCAATCTCCTCGTCCGTCAGGCTGCACTCCTTGGCCATGGTGCTGACCAGGAGCCCCAGACCGCCGGTGCGGACCCGGGAGAGGGTGTTCCGGGCCTCCTGCCTCACGGCGTCGTCCCGGTCGAGAATGGGCGTATAGAGCTTTATGGGGCCGGAGTTGTCCAGGCGGACTGCGCCCTTATCCGCCAGGCGGATAAGCATCATATTGATGGTGGCCTTGGTCCAGTCCGTCTTCCCCACCAGGGCCTTGTACATCTGGCCGATGGTCAGGGGGCTTTTGTCCCAGAGCAGGTTCATGAGCTTCCATTCGCTGTCAGAAAGACCGAGCTTGTTCATGTTTTCACCTCGCTTTCGGCGTATAACAGCTGTTAAGCATAATATAGCACTGCTCTTAACATATGTCAATACATAATTGTAAAAAAGCCGGGTGATTTTTTTCTCTGTGAAGGTTGAGCGTACCGCTCATCACGCCCCCCACAAGGCGCCTTCTAATTCTGATTTGGTTTCACCTCTGCCACCGGTTACGTTTTTTTCATATTAGCACACCTTAATCTGGAAATCAATGCAGGTATCTGAAACAGATTTGAAAAGGGCCCGGAGCAAATCAAGGCTTTTCGGGGATGAAAAAACCCCGGAAGCGCTGAGCTTCCGGGGTATCTGGTGTTTTCTTTTCCCGATTATCTCTTGCTGAACTGCGGAGCTCTACGGGCTGCCTTGAGGCCGTACTAGGCCAAAAAAACGCCTGAAACCCTTGAAAACACTGGATTCTTGAAATCTTAACTGTTTTTTAGCCCAGTCCCGAAAAGCATATGAAATGCAGAAAGATGTGCTTATGAAGCGGCGGCTATCTCTGGACTGAAGGCGTCTTTCCGTGTAAACATAGTCCTTATTCAGTTCTTTTCCTGCTCCTCTTCCCGGTCAGAAGATGGCAGTTTCAACGCACTGTTCACTACAGATGAAAGCTGCTCAGGCTTATTATACTTAACCTTTGCATAGATGTCCATAGTGACCTTGCTGTTCTCATGTCCCGCCAGATATTGAACAGTTTTAGGGTCTACTCCGGCATGTATAAGATTGGTGATATACGTGTGCCGAAGTTGATGCGGTGTCACCTCAAAATCCAGGCAATAAACCAGATCCTCACGGTTGATGCATTTTTGCCCAAGTTCCGGTTTGAATTTTTTCTTAATCGCCTGACCATTCACATACCTCGTAAGGGTCCGTTCCTTAGTGCTGCGAACCTTGATATAATTCCAGATTCGGACAAACTGTGAATAGGACAAAGGCTCTCCATTGCTATCTGCGATAACATATTCCGAAATCGACCTCTCTTTTTCCTGCCTCAGGCATTCGGTCAGGCATTTCGGGATTGGGATATCTCTTTTTGCAGCTCGGGTCTTCAACCTTGTATTGATCACCGGGCGGTTTTTTTCTTCATGCCAGGCACGCCTGACTGAGATATAAGGGACAGCTACATCCAGAAATACGCAGTCCCATTTCAGCGCCAGTATTTCTTCTCTGCGCATTCCGGCATACAAACCGATCATCACAAACACATATGGAGGAAGATTCCGCACTGTGTCCAGAAGCAGTTCTGTCTGTGCATCTGTCAGCGGCTCCCGTTCTTTAGAGGGAATTCCGCCTCGTGGATTCAGGTTTCTTGTCGGGTTGTATGAGATCAGGTTACTGTATTCTGCAGAATTGAATAGACTCTTGACCAGCATATTCACCGTTGCATACGTGTGCGAAGACCTCTTGGCAAGCGGCACCATAGCCATCTTGATATCGTCCGCTGTGACATCTGACATATACATGTCTCCAAGCGGTTTGACTATGTATGTGTTCATAGCGTTCGTATAACCCTCCAGTGTGGTCGGGCTGATATGCGCAGACTGCATTGTCAGCCATTTTGAAGCATATTCTGCTACTGTGGGGTTCAACTTCCGAAACTTTGCGTCCTCAATCTCCTTGTATTTTTTCAAATACTTCGCCCTAGCTTCTTCCTCCGTTTTGGCAGATACACTTGTGTTTTTACCTTCCGCATCTTTCATCTGTATCCGGTAATACTTCTTCCCCTTAACTGTCTGAACAGAACACCTGGGGATCCGGATCTCTTCCTTTTTCTTTGACATTGAGAAACCTCCTTCAAATCTATGGTAGTGTTATTTTTTCAAAAGCTCCCTTATGTATCAAGGATGCCACCTTAGTGTATAAAGAAAGAGCGAGGAAAAGGCTCCCCGCTCTGATCTTTCGATGTTATGATATCTACATTCCCTCTACTCATCCCAAAGGGAAAAAGCGTCGCCCAAGGCATTGATCAGCTCTTCGGGCTTGTTGTACTTGACTTTGGCATAGATGTCCATCGTGATCTTGCTGCTCTCATGACCTGCCAGATACTGCACAGTCTT
>JAFPTE010000063.1 GCA_017400415.1 Oscillospiraceae bacterium | reverse complement strand
CATTAAAGAGGGGGAGGACGGGGACGAAATGTTCCTGCTCCTGGAAGGCACCGTGGACGTGCTGAAGACGACCCTGTACGGCGACTCTTACATAACAGCCTCGCTGAAGGACGAGTATCACTGTTCCTTCGGCGAAATGGCGCTAATTGACCAGGGTAAACGCTCCGCCACCATAAAGGCAAATACGGACTGCAAAACTCTGACGCTGAACGCAGCCGCCTTTCAGAAGCTGTGCAGGGAAAACCCGAACATCGGACTGGAGCTTCTGATGAGCATAACCATGACCCTTGTGCGTAACCTCAGAGCGGAAAACGAAAACCTGCACATTGTTTACGAGGCTCTGATTGAGGAAATTGAAAATAACTGAAAAAGGGGATCCCTTTCGGAAATACCTGCATAATTCAACAAAATAAAAATTTTGTTGAATTTAGGGGAGCCAGAAACCCCCATAAACAGCCCTTTTTAAGGTTCTGCTCAAATTCTGACGAAAACGCCGGTGATTTATAGTGTCTGATTATCGCAGCGAAGCTCCTCAGGTAATTCGGGAGTTTCTTATATATCATGAGACTGTCAAGGGCCATTCCAGACAGACCGTTGATGAATACTTTCTGGACCTGCGGACCTTTTTCAGATTCATTAAGCTTGAAAAAGCTCTTGTACCCAGATCAACACCCTTTGAAGAAATCTCCATCTCTGATATTGACCTGGCCTTTGTTGGCTCAGTTTCCCTGGCAGATGTCTACGCTTATCTGTCGTATCTGGCCAGAGACCGTGAACGCAGCCACAACAGCAAGAACACTTCCTACGGTCTGAACGCTGCCTCAAGAGCCCGTAAGATTTCAACAATTCGTTCTTATTATAAATACCTTACCGTTAAGACCAAGCAGCTTGAAACAAATCCTCTGCAGGACCTGGATTCACCAAAAATCAAGAAATCTCTTCCTCGCTATCTCTCTGCCGAGGAATCTCAGGAGCTGCTCACGGATGTGGACGGGGCCAACAAGGAACGAGACTATTGCATATTAACGCTTTTCCTGAACTGCGGCCTGCGTATTTCCGAAATGGTAGGGCTCAATATCAATAGTATAACCGCTGACTCCCTTCGTGTGCTCGGCAAGGGCAATAAGGAACGAGTAGTATATCTTAATGACGCTTGTATGAGCGCAATTTCAGATTATATGAAAATCCGCAACAATATTAAGGCTGTTGACAAAAATGCCCTGTTTTTATCCTCACGAAGGACCAGAATATCCCGTGCGACTGTCCATGCACTTGTCAAAAAGCACCTGACTGCGGCCGGACTTGACAGCAGCAAGTATTCCTCCCATAAGCTCCGTCACACTGCAGCGACGCTTATGCTCCACAGCGGAGTTGACGTGCGTACCCTTCAGGAGCTTCTTGGGCATGAACATCTGAACACCACCGAGATTTATACACACGTTGAGAATGAAGGGCTCCGGGAGGCTGCAATGCGCTCTCCCCTGGCTAATTTCAAGCCAAAAAAGAAAGCTCCGGAGGATGACCCCCAGGAGCAGGAGGATGAATGAAGAGCACCGGGCAAACGCCCGGTGCTCATTTTGCATTTATTTGTCTTTCCCGACTATAAGCATTTCGTAGAATGCTGCGCCGACCACGGCGGCGATGTCCACAACCACCACAGCCACCATGCTGAACAGGCCCGTCAGCGCCATTATAACGGAGACCACCTTGGCGGCCAGCAGGATTATGGCGCTCTGTCCTGCTCTTGCGGATATGGTTTTAGCGGCCTTAAGAGCGCCGGGAATGCGGCTTACCTCGCCGGAGGGGATCACAACGGTGCCGTTTTCAGGCTCCTCAACCTGACCGAGAATGATTCTCAGGTCAGCCTTATCGTCGCCCTCAATGCGAACGCCGGCCTTTTCAACATAGCCCAGCATATCGTCCGGGTCCTGGCTTGCTCTGATGTATTCAATGCGCTCACGCTTATCCTTGGGCGTATAGTCGGCGTAGATTTCGTTGATGCCCACTTCCCTGCCGATTCTGGTGGCCGAGAGGGTATTGTCGCCGGTCATGAGAGACACGCTGGAAATGCCCTGCTTCTTGAGCCTGGAAACGGTTTCGCGCATTCCGGGCTTGATATAGTCCTCAAAATCGATGCGGCCCATATAGGTTTTGCCGACGGCTACAAATACGGAGGTGCTGTTCCCGGGTACCAGCTCGCCCTTGACGCCCAGCTTTTCCATGAGCTCCAGATTGCCCACAGAGACAATCATCTCGTTTTTCAGCTGGACAATGCAGCCGCTCCCCTGCTTCTCCACGAAGCGCTCAACCATGCTCTCGTCAAATTCCGAGCTGGCATAGGAGCGGATGGCCTCTGCCAGGGGGTGCTTGGAGCCAACCTCGCCGCAGGCGGCCAGGTCCAGAAGCTGACTTTCGGATATCCGAACAGGGTAAATGCCGGAGATGCGGTACTTCCCTTCCGTAACTCCGCCGGTTTTGTTGAAAATAAGGCTTGTGAGCTTTGCGGTGGACCGTATGCTCCGCACGTTTGTGAACTGAATGCCCTTCTTGACGGAGTCGCTCTTGCCGAAGTCAAAGGTCAGCGCCGTCAGGAGTGCAAAGGCACAGGGGCAGGCAGCCACAAGAATTATGATTGCACGGTAGAGCCAATCGCTGAGGGCTTCCTTAGCAAAAAGGATGGAAAACAGCGCCACAAGGACCACAATAACAAGGATTGCAGGGGTGAAAAACCTGTCAACAAGCTTCACATAGCCGTCCAGAAGGTCAGGGTCATCATCCAGGCTTTGGCCGTTCAGTGCAATATGAGCCTCATCACTGAACCACTGGAGAAGATTATCCCGGAGAGCAAAGCCCACGTCTGCAAGAATGCAGAGAATGACGGCGTCCACCTGCCTGCCCAGGCCGAAGCCCAGGATTGCGGCAATTATTATAATAACGTTTTCCGATACGAATTTGCCACCGGTCACATCCTTGATGGCGTTCAGAACTATGGGTATCCCGCAGAGAATCAGTGCGGCGATGGCCAGAATAAGCTTTACAAGGTCCGGAACAAAAACCATTCGGCTGAAAATGAGGCAAATGAGGCCCGCAAGGATACGAATGGCGTTATTGATAAAGCCCGGCGCAGTAATAACTCCCATGATTCCGGAAGCGGGCTGCTCCTTTTCCTGGGCCGGCTCAACGTGTTTGCCGAAAAACTCTTTTATAAACTCATCAGAGAGGGCGTCCTCATCCCCTGTCCGGGGAGCTTCATCCTCATCGTCATCATCAGTTACCGGAGGCACGGGAGGAATATCGTCTGCACTGGGGGCGACAGGCAGCTCTTCCCTGTTTTCGGTGCGGTTTTCGTTTTCCATTTATTTCACCACCTTTTTTAATATAAAAACAGCGGCAGCATGACGCTACCGCTATTATATATTAGAGTTTGGATAAAATCAAGCCTTTCCGTCGCAGCCGAGAACATTTACGAGCTTGTGAGCGACCATGGCCTTGATGGCGGCACGGCCGGGGGCCAGATACTGACGGGGGTCGAAGTGCTCGGGATGCTCTGCAAAGTGCTCACGAATGGAGGCAGTAAGAGCCAGACGGAGGTCAGAGTCGATGTTGATCTTGCAGACAGCGCCTCTGGCAGCCTGACGGAGCTGAGCCTCGGGGATACCCACTGCATCGGGCATACGTCCGCCGAACTTGTTGATCTTGTCAACAAACTCCTGGGGCACGCTGGAGGAGCCGTGGAGGACTATGGGGAAGCCGGGCAGACGGTGGGCAACCTCATCAAGGATGTCGAAGCGCAGCGGAGGAGGAATCAGCTTGCCGGTCTCGGGATCACGGGTGCACTGCTTGGCGGTGAACTTATAAGCGCCGTGGCTGGTGCCGATGGCGATGGCCAGGGAGTCGCAGCCGGTGCGCTCAACAAATTCCTGAACGTCCTGGGGACGGGTATAGGAGGAATCCTCGGCAGAGACGTTGACCTCATCCTCGACGCCGGCCAGGGTGCCCAGCTCAGCCTCAACGACCACGCCGTGGTCATGGGCATACTCAACGACCTTCTTGGTGATAGCAATGTTCTCCTCGAAGGGCAGGCCGGACTTGTCGATCATGACGGAGGAGAAGCCGCCGTCGATGCAGCTCTTGCAGAGCTCAAAGCTGTCACCGTGGTCAAGGTGGACAACGATGGGCAGATCGAAGCCGGCGGTCTGCTCGGCGTCCTCAACAGCAGCCTCGATGAGCTTCATGAGGTAAACGTGCTTTGCATAGGCACGGGCGCCCTTGGAGACCTGGAGGATCAGGGGGGCACGGAGCTCAATAGCAGCCTCGGTGATGCCCTGGACGATTTCCAT
>JAFPTE010000062.1 GCA_017400415.1 Oscillospiraceae bacterium | reverse complement strand
GTAGATGGAGTCGGTCAGCTCAATGCCGTACTTGGCAAAGGGGGAGCCAACAATGGACATGGAGTAAGGGATGACGTACATGGTGCGGCCCTTCATGGCGCCGTCATAGATGCCGCGGAGCTTGGCATACATCTCCTGGGGGTCCATCCAGTTGTTGGTGGGGCCGGCGTCTTCCTTCTTCTCGCAGCAGATGAAGGTACGGCCTTCAACACGGGCAACGTCGTTGATGGCGCTGCGGTGATAGACGCAGCCGGGCAGCACTTCCTGGTTCAGCTTGATGAGCTCGCCGGTCTTGTAGGCCTCCTGGCGCAGCTCCTCAAGCTGCTCCTCAGAGCCGTCAATCCAGACAATGTTTGCGGGCTTGGTCATTTTGGCCATCTCATCGATCCAGGCAAGAACGTGCTTGTTGGTGGGAACGGCCTTAGGATTATTGTACATTGTTTGACCTCCTTATTTGCAAATCATTCTTTGCTGGCTATCATTTTACAAAAAGCCCCCCCTTTTTGCAATAGACAATGTGGGGTAATTCTCCCCATTTTCCCGGAGTTTTTGTTGCAATTTGATGCATTTAACAGCATCAAATATCCAAGTGTCTTGACTTTAGCGAAAAAAAGCGCTAATATGTAGAAAAATCTACCCGGAGGCAGCTATGGAAACCCGCAGGCTTTATTATGAGGACAGCCATCTGAAGGAATTTGACGCAGCAGTGCTCTCCTGCCAGGAGGGCCGGGACGGCTGGCACATCTATCTGGACGCAACCGCCTTTTTCCCGGAGGGCGGCGGCCAGGCCGGGGACCGGGGCACCCTGGACGGGGTGCAGGTGCTGGACACCCGGGAGGTGGGCGGCGCAGTCTGCCACGTGACGGACTCTCCCCTGCCTGTGGGCAAGACCGTCCACGGGGTCCTGGACTGGGCCTTCCGCTTTGAGAACATGCAGGGCCACTCCGGAGAGCACATCGTCTCCGGCCTGGTGTTCCGCCGCTTCGGCTATGCCAACGTGGGCTTTCACATGGGCGCCGAGGGGATCATAGTGGACTTTGACGGCTTCATATCCCCGGAGGAGCTGGGGGAAATCGAGCTGGCGGCAAACGCCGTCATCTGGGAAAACCACCCTGTCCGCACCCTCTTCCCCGAGCCCCGGGAGCTGGGGAACTACTCCTACCGCTCCAAGCTGGACCTTACGGAGAACGTACGGCTGGTGGAAATTGAGGGGGTCGACCTGTGCGCCTGCTGCGCCCCCCACGTAAAGGAGACCGGCCAGGTGGGGCTCATCCGCATCCTGGACTCCATCCGCCGGAAGGACGGGGTCCGCATACGCATGCTGGCCGGGTCCCGGGCCCTGGCCCACTGCCTTACGGAGAGCAGCCAGAACAGCCGCATCTCCTCCCTGCTCTCCGCAAAGCCCGGCGAGACTGCCGATGCAGTGAAGCGGCTTATGGAGGACCGGGACGCAATTTCCTACCGCCTGGGGGGCTTTATGCGCCGGGAGGCAAAGCGGATGGGCGAGGACTTCTCCCCGGCCCCCTTCGGTCTCTTTTTCAGCGAGGATTTTTCGGATGCCGAGGCCAGGATACTGGCCAACACCGCCGGGCCCAAGTGCGAGGCGCTCTGCGCCGTGTTCTTCGGCGGCGGAGACGGAAGGCGCTATATAATCGCCGCCGGGCCGGGAGGCGACGTCCGGGGCTTTACAAAGGATATGAACGCCGCCCTCTCCGGCCGGGGAGGCGGCTCTGCTGCCATGACAAACGGCAGCGTAAAAGCTTCGGAACAGGAAATCCGGGATTATTTCGGGAGGTATTTCCATGAAGATTAAAGATATTTACAAGAAGGGCACCCTTCCCCTGTCCTTTGAGATATTCCCGCCCAAGGGGGAGCTGGACCCGGGCGAGCTGCGGCGGGTCCTGGCCGGTCTGACGGACGAGCGGCCCTCCTTCATCTCCGTCACCTGCTCCGCCGGAGGCACCGGCGGAAACGCCGGGAAGACCGCCCACCTGGCCTCCATAATTCAGGATGAGTACTCGGTCACCGCCGCCGCCCACGTGACCTGCATCAACTCAAAGCGGGCGGAGATCGACGAGACCCTCCGCTCCGTTCAGGCCGCCGGGCTGGAAAACGTTCTGGCGCTCCGGGGGGACCGGGTGCCGGGCTGTGAGCCCGGGGACTTTGCCTACGGCGCCGAGCTCATCCGCTATATCCGGCAGAGCCCGGAGTTCTCCTCCCTGTGCGTAGGCGCCGGGTGCTACCCGGAGGGCCACGTGGACTGCGAGAGCCCGGAAAAGGACATCGACCGGCTTTTTGAGAAGCAGGAGGCCGGGGCGGACTTCCTTATAAGCCAGCTCTTTTTCGATAACGAGGCCTTTTACCGCTTCATTGATAAAATCCGCTCCCGGGGCGTCACTCTGCCGGTGGACGCCGGCATCATGCCCATAATGAGCAAGAGCCAGATAACCCGGATGGTCTTTCTCTGCGGAGCCTCCCTGCCTGCCGCCGTGGTGCGGCTTCTGGCAAAATACGAAAGCGACCCGGGCTCCCTCCTGGCCGCCGCTCTGGACTATGCCAGAGGGCAGATAGCGGACCTTAAGCGCAGCGGCGCCTGCCAGGGCATACACCTTTACACCATGAACCGGCCGGACGTGGCCCACGCCCTGGCCCAGGCCCTGTGAAGATGGGAGAATACGCCATTGACCGGGCGGAGGCCCTCCGGTACATGGGCTTCCGGGGCCAGGAGCTGGACAGCCGGACCCTGGAGCGCATCGACGCCATGAG
>JAFPTE010000061.1 GCA_017400415.1 Oscillospiraceae bacterium | reverse complement strand
CGCTGGCCGTGGGCCTTATGCCCAAGGGACCCCTGGACAGGCTGAAGGCCGCCTATTACAAGGATCGCTGAGGTAGTGAGCCCATGTGCGTCCTGACCATCGCCGTTCCCATTTACAATATGGAACGGTGCCTTGAAAAGAATCTTGCCACCTTCGATGACCCCCGGCTTGCAGCCCGGGTGCAGGTCATCTGCCTCAATAACGCATCCTCGGATTCCTCCCTGGCCATTGCAGAGGCCTTTGAGGAAAGAAGCCCGGAGATTTTTCAGGTCCTGGACCGGAAGACCCGGGGCTACGGCGGCTCCATAAACGACGCCGTTTCCATGGCCCGGGGAAAGTACTTCCGCATCGTGGACGCCGACGACTGGGTATGTACCGATGAGCTTGTGCGCTTTGCGGACCGCCTGGAGAGCGCCGAGGCCGACATTGTCTACACCGATTACCGGATCGTGGACATGCAGACCGGCCGGGAAAAACCCGTGCGGGCCGGGGATAAGGGCGCAGAGTACGGCGTCTGCACCGGGGATTTTTCCGTACCCGTGAAGACCTACCCCATGATCCACGGCACTACTTACAGAACCGAACTCCTGCGGGAGTGCGGCTTTAAGATGCAGGACGATACCTTCTTCGTTGATGAGGAGTACATGCTCCTGCCGGCAATTTACGCCAGAACAGTCCTTTATCTGGACATGGATATATACCGCTATATGGTATCAAACCCCGCTCAGAGCACCTCCCCTCAAAACCGTTCCCGGCTCCAGACCCATCAGGAGCGGGTCATAAAGCGGGTGGCGGAGGAGTTTGCCCGGGCGCCGGAGGGGCCCTCAACCCCCTTCGTCCGGTACCGGGTCACAAGACTTCTCGGCGACCGCTTCGTGGTCCTTCTCATGTACGTGGAGGACCGGAAGGAGGGCCGGAGGCTGGCAAAGCAGTGGGAAAAGTACGTCAGAAGCACCTGGCCGGACCTGTGGCCCCAGGTCAGCGGGAAGGCCCGGATACTGTACCTTCTGAACGCAGTCCGTCTGCCCCTGGGTGCCTATCTTCGGCTGAAGGAGGCGTTTTTGGGATAGGTTATGGAGAATAAAAGAGAACGGCCCGTGACCCTGAACTTCATACTGAACGTGCTTCTGAAGCTCTCGGGCCTTGTCTGCGCCGCCGTCAGCTACCCCTTCGCCTTCAGGATGATAGGGGAGTCAGGCATGGGCAGGGTGGCCTTCTCCGCCTCCGTCATCAGCTTTTTTGCCATGGCGGCAAGCCTGGGCATCTCCACCTACGGTATCCGTGAGTGCGCCCGGGTCCGGGATGACCGGGGCCGGCTCTCCAAAACCGCTTTTGAGCTCCTGGCCCTCCAGTGCGTCATGACCCTGGCGGCTCTGGCTGCCCTGGCCTTGACCACTGCTGCGGTGCCCAGGATGCGTGAAAACTGGCGGCTCTTCCTTATCCAGGGGGGCATGCTCCTCTTCTGCAGCCTGGATACGGAGTGGCTCTTCGCCGCCTGTGAGGATTACGGCTTCCTGACGGTCCGGTCCTTCGTGACGAGGGCCCTGTCGGTGGCCCTCATCATCCTCTTCGTCCGCTCCCCGGACGACTATGTGCTCTACTGCTTCTTTACTGTGGTTCCTGCGGTGCTTGGGAATATCTGGAATATCCTGGGCGCCGGGAAATATATAAGCCGCCGGGACGTATCCGGAAAACCGGATATCTGGCGGCACGTGGCCCCCAGTGCGGTGTTCTTTCTGCAGGCGGTGGCCATAACGGTCTACACAAACTTTGACTCAGCCCTCCTGGGCTTCTTCTGCGGCGACGCCGTGGTGGGCGCCTATGACGGGGCGGTGAAGGTGAAGCTGGTGCTGACCATCTTCGTAACGGGCTTGGGAACAGTCCTGCTGCCGAGGTTTTCCTATTACCTGGGCCAGGGGCGCCGGGCAGATTACAAAAAGGGCATCGGCCTTTCTGCAGACTTCGTCTGGATTACGGCCATACCTCTGACGGTGTTCTTCCTTCTGGATGGGGGGCCTGTCCTGGAGCTTCTCTACGGCCATGCGCCGGAGGGCAGCCCGGAGAGCCTTCGCTGGCTCATTCTCACGCTCATACCTATCGGGGTCACAAACCTCCTTGGTATGCAGATACTTACGCCCCTGGGCCGGGAGCGGGCCGTTATGTGGTCCGTGACAGCCGGCGCAGCGGTGGACCTGGCGGCGGACCTGGTGCTGATTCCGCTTCTCGGAGCGCCGGGCGCAGCCCTCGGCACCCTGCTTGCGGAGCTGGCGGTGCTGGCAGTGCAGCTGGTGTGCCTGCGGGGGACCGGAGTGCGGTTCTTCTCCCTGCGGGACTTCGGAGCAGCTCTGGCCGTCTCGGCCCTGTCCGCTGCGGTGCTGCCCCTTGTACAGCTTGCGCCCCTGGGCAATACGGCGAGGGTGCTTGTCTCCGCCGGTGCGTATTTTCTCACGGCCCTTGCGCTCCTGCTGGCTCTGAAGGCACCGGTGCTGCGGTACGGCCTGGAGTTTCTGAGAAGCCGGAAGGGGAAGGACAGATGAAGCTTCTGAAAGAGCATCGCCGCAAGGCCCTGTGCCTTTTGTGGGTCCTGCTCATAGCCAACATGGCGGCCATCTGGCTGCTCTCCGCCAAAACAGCGGAGGAGTCCACGGTCCAGTCCGACAAGATCGTGGCGGCGCCCAAGGCGGTCATTGAGGCCGTGAAGCCGGAGCGGGCCGACGATAAGGACTTGTACATTGTCCTGCAGTTTGCGGTGCGGAAAACGGCTCACGTTCTGGAGTTTGCGGCTCTGGCAGTCTGGGCTGTGGGCCTTGCCCTTATGTACGGCCTGAAGCTGCCGTACCTTCTGGGGGCCGCCTTCAGCGCCCTCTGGGGCGCCGCAGACGAGCTCCACCAGTATTTTGTCCCCGGCAGGGAGGCAAAGGGAACGGATTTTCTCTTTGACACCCTTGGTGCGGCCCTTGCCGCAGCTGTAATGTGGCTCGTGATACGGGCCCTCAGGAGAAGAGCTCCTGAACACTGATTATTGATGATTTGAAGGCGGGATACATAAGATGGTTAAGCAGAAGTACATAACCTGGCAGATGGTGCTGGTTATGGTTATCGACGTGGTTATAATAGCGTTGACCGGCGCTGCCGCTCTGCTGATTCGGTTTGATTTCCTGTTTGACTCCGTTCCGAAAAATTACTTCGATATGTGGCTCAGCTTCCTGCCCATCCAGCTGGTGCTCACTGTACTTATTTTCTGGTTTACCAGGATGTACCACTATGTCTGGCGCAGCGTCAGCGTGGCTGACGTGGCCCAGATGGCGGTTTCAGTCACCATTGCCTACGGCCTTTTCTACGTTATAACCTATTTCCTGGGAAACCGCCCGCCCCGCAGCATCTATCTGATTTCCTACGTCCTTGCTATGGGACTCTTCCTTCTGGAGAGGTGCTTTCTCAGGTTCTGGCAGTCCTTCAACCGCTTCCGCAGCGGCCATGCGGAGAGAAGGATTATGCTCATCGGTGCAGGCTCCGCCGGCGGCATGATTGCCCGGGAGTTTATAAACAGCGACAGGCTCAACGCCAAGGTCATATGCTTTATCGACGATAACGAGACCAAGTGGGGCAAGTATCTGGAGGGCATCCCCGTCGTGGGCGGCCGGGACAGCATTCCCGATGCCGTGAAGAAGTATAGAATCACTTCCATAATCCTCTGCCTGCCCAGAGCTACCGCAGAGCAGAGAAAGGATATCCTGGACATCTGCAAGAAGACCTCCTGCCGTGTCCAGACAGTGCCCGGCATCTATCAGCTGGTGAACGGAGAGGTCTCCGTGTCCAGCATCAAGGACGT
>JAFPTE010000060.1 GCA_017400415.1 Oscillospiraceae bacterium | reverse complement strand
GTGTTCGCCATCCATGAGATGGGCCGCTTCTACCGCCACGTGCTGATCCAGAAGCGCTTCCCCCACCACGGCGCCGTGGCCTTCGGCCATCACGGCAAGGCCCTGTTCGAGGTCTTCAAGTTCCTGGGCGTGGAGGACATCGGCTGGAACCAGCCCAAGAGCCTGCCCTATCCCACCGAGAATCCCTGGGCCTGATCAAAACAACAGCCAGCGGCGGTCCTCTATGGACCGCCGCCGGGACGTATAAGGAGAAAAACTATGGATCTGAAAAAAACCGCGCTCGGCATCGAGCTGGGCTCCACCCGCATCAAGGCCGTATTGATCGACGACAGGCATCTCCCCATTGCCTCCGGGGACTTTGAGTGGGAGAACCAGCTGGTGGACGGGATCTGGACCTATTCCATGCAGGCCATCCACACCGGGCTGCGCGCCTGCTTTGCCGCCCTGCGGGAGGACGTGAAGACCCACTTCGGCCAGGAGCTCACCACCGTGGGCGCCATCGGCGTCTCCGCCATGATGCACGGCTATCTCCCCTTCGACAAGGACGGCAAGCAGCTCGCAGGTTTCCGCACATGGCGTAATACCATCACGGGCGAAGCAGCAGAGAAGCTCACCGAAGTCCTCGGATTCAACATCCCCCAGCGCTGGAGCATCGCCCATCTGTACCAGGCCGTTCTGAACCGGGAGGAGCACGTAAAGGACGTCGCTTTCCTAACCACCCTGGCCGGGTATATCCACTGGCAGCTCACCGGCGAGAAGCTCATGGGCGTGGGCGAGGCCAGCGGCATGTTCCCTATCGACTCCGAAGCCCTGGACTATGACGCCGCCATGGCGGATAAATTCCTTTCCATGACCGGCGTGGACGTGCGGAAGATACTGCCCTGCGTTCTGAAGGCCGGGGATATCGGCGGGCATCTGACCCCCGCCGGCGCCCGGTTCCTGGACCCCACCGGCACCCTCCGGGCCGGGGCTCCCGTGGCCCCCTGCGAGGGCGACGCCGGCACCGGCATGGCCGCCACCAACTCCGTCCGGGTCCGCACCGGCAACGTGTCCGCCGGCACCTCGGACTTTGCCATGGTGGTCACGGACAAGAAGCTCGGCGTGCACCGTGAGATAGACATGGTCACCACCCCGGACGGGGCCCCGGTGGCTATGGTCCACTGCAACAACTGCACCTCCGACCTGAACGCCTGGGCAGACCTCTTCTCCCAGTTTGCAGCCGCTGCGGGAGTTCCCATGAAGCGGGGCCAGGTGCTGGACCTGATGTTCCGGAAGGCTCTGGAGGGGGACGCCGACTGCGGCGGACTCCTCTCCTTCAACTACTTCTCCGGCGAGGGCGTCACGGACCTGGACGGCGGCCGGCCCCTCTTTATCCGCACCCCGGACGCCGCCTTCAATCTGCCCAACTTCATGCGCACCCACATTCTCTCCGCCCTGGCCACCCTGAAAATCGGCCTGGACATCCTCACCGGAGAGGAGCAGGTGGAGATAGACAAGCTCTACGGCCACGGGGGCTTCTTCAAGGCCCCGATTACGGGCCAGCGGCTCCTCTCCGCCGCCGTGGGCGCCCCGGTGAGCCTTATGGAGACTGCCGGCGAGGGCGGCCCCTACGGCATGGCACTGCTGGCGGCCTACATGGTCCGGAAGGAGGAGGGCGAGAGCCTGGCGGACTTCCTGGACAGCAAGGTCTTCGCCGGCGCAAAGAGCTCCACCCTTATGGCGGAGGAAGCAGACGTTGAGGGCTTCAACGCCTTCCTGGCAAAATACAAAAAGGCCCTCCCGGTGGAGAGAGCCGCAGTGGAGGCAGTGTGATGCTTGAATATCTGAAGAAAAAGGTTCTGGAGGCAAACCTCCTGCTGCCGAAATTCGGCCTTGTGACCTTCACCTGGGGCAACGTATCCGGCATTGACCGGGAGAAGGGCCTGGTGGTCATCAAGCCCTCCGGCGTTGACTACGACGGCATGACGGAGGACGATATGGTGGTAGTGGACCTGGACGGCAACAGAGTTGAGGGCAAGTGGAAGCCCTCCTCCGACACCGCCACCCACGTGGAGCTGTACAAGGCCTTCCCGAAAATCGGCGGCGTTGTGCACACCCATTCCTCCTACGCCACCTCCTGGGCCCAGGCAGGCCGGGATATCCCCCCTTACGGCACCACCCATGCGGATTACTTTTACGGCCCGGTCCCCTGCCTGCGGGTCCTGACTCAAAAGGAGATTGACGAGGGCTACGAGCGCAATACCGGCGTTCTCATCGTGGAGCACATGAAGGACCGGTACGAGGCCACCCCCGCCGTGCTCTGCAAGAACCACGGCCCCTTCTGCTGGGGCAAGGACCCGGTGGACGCAGTTCACGCCGCCGTCGTCCTGGAGGAGTGCGCCAAGATGGCGTACCGCACGGAGCTCATCAACCCCAGGGTTCAGCCTGCGCCCCAGGAGCTCCAGGATAAGCACTATTTCCGTAAGCACGGCGCCAACGCCTACTACGGACAATGATAAGGAGGAAATATGACAGCCAAAGAACTGGAAATTAAGGCCTATGAGGCACGGCTCCTGATTCTCGAGGGAGTTCACTGTGCCAAGGCCGGGCACCCGGGAGGGTCCCTCTCCTGCGTGGATGCCCTTACCACCCTCTACTTCGACGAGATGAAGGTGGACACCGCAAATCCCCGTGACCCGGACCGTGACCGTTTCGTCATGTCCAAGGGCCACTGCGCCCCCGCCCTTTATGCTGTTCTGGCGGTAAAGGGCTTCTTCCCCAAGGAGGATATACGCCTCCTGCGCTCCATCAAGGGCCACATGTCCGGCCACCCGGATATGGTGAACGTCCCCGGCGTTGATATGTCCACCGGCAGTCTTGGCCAGGGCATCTCCGCCGCCGTGGGCATGGCTCTGGCCGCAAAGCACAACGGCAAGACCTACCGCACCTACGCCATCATGGGCGACGGCGAGATTGAAGAGGGCCAGTGCTGGGAGGCCTTTATGGCCGCCGCCAAGTGGAAGCTGGATAATCTCTGCGCCTTCATCGACGTGAACGGCCTGCAGATCGACGGCGCCACCGCCGACGTCATGCCCTCCGCCCCTCTGGACGACAAGCTCCGCTCCTTCGGCTGGAACGTGATCGTCGTGCCGGGCCACGACTATGACGCCATCCGCCACGCCCTGGCCACCGCCCGCATCACCAAGGGCGCCCCCACCATGATCCTGCTTGAGACCACCAAGGGCAAGGGCGTTTCCTACATGGAGAATTCCGTCGGCTGGCACGGCAAGGCACCTAACGACGAGCAGTACGAAATCGCCGTCAAGGAACTGACGGCCCATCTTAAAGAACTGGGGGTGGAGTAAATGGGAGAGAAGAAAGCCACAAGAGCCGCTTACGGCGAGGCCCTGGCAGAGCTGGGCGCCAAGTATCCCAATGTAGTTGTTCTGGACGCCGACCTGGCCCAGGCCACCATGACAAAGCATTTTGCCGCCGCATTCCCGGACAGATTCTTTGACTGCGGCATAGCCGAGGCCAACATGACCGGCATCGCCGCCGGCATGTCCACCTGCGGCCTTATACCCTTCACCAACACCTTCGCCATGTTCGCCGCCGGCAGAGCCTATGAGCAGGTCCGCAACTCCATCGCCTATCCCCACCTGAACGTGAAGGTGGTGGGCAGCCACGGCGGCCCCAGCGTGGGCGAGGACGGCGCCACCCATCAGTGCAACGAGGATATCGCCCTCATGCGGACCCTGCCCGGCATGACCGTGGTGGTCCCCTGCGACGCCAACGAGATGCGCCAGGCCGTGGAGGCCATGATAAACTATAACGGCCCCTGCTACCTGCGCATGTGCCGCTACGCCATGGAAACCGTCACCGATGAGATCCCCGGCTATAAGTTTGAGCTGGGCAAGGGCGTCACCCTCCGGGACGGCATGGACGTGACCCTTATCGCCACGGGCATCATGGTCCAGATGGCTCTCCAGGCCGCCGACATGCTGGCCGCCGAGGGTATCTCCGCCCGGGTCATCGATATGCACACAGTGAAGCCCCTGGATGAGGAGCTGGTCCTGAAGGCCGCCCGGGAGACCGGCGCCATAGTCACCAGCGAGGAAGCCAGCGTCATCGGCGGTCTGGGCGCCGCCGTCTGCGAGCTTCTGAGCGAGAAGTGCCCGGTCCCCGTCCTGCGCCACGGCGTCAACGACGAGTTCGGCCGCTCCGGAACCGCCGCCGCAGTGCTGGAGTACTACGGCCTGACCCCCGCCGGCATCGCAGAAAAGGCCCGTAAGGCCCTCAGCCTCAAAAAATAAAGCCTTCCCCTTGAGGGTAGCGAAGCGGCCGCACGGCAGTGAATGACATGCCGGTGGCATGTCAGAGCCGTGCGGTGACCGAGCCGCAGCGAGACAGGTGGCCCGTCAGGGCCGGATGAGGTGTCTCCTATTGAAACAAGTTATCGCCGCTGTCGTGTTTGACAGCGGCGATTTTTTTATGTTTTCTTTTCAAATCTCTGGCCGCAGCGGGGGCAGGTTATGCGGATTCTGCCCTTGCCCTTGGGGACCCGGAGCTGCTCATGGCAGCTGGGGCAGCAGAAATATTTATAGTTCTTATCCCGCTTCTCCTTGGAGAAAAAGTCCTTTATCCCGGTGCGGATTGGCCACCAGAAGGTCAGGAACCGGTCGTTCTCCGCCCGGCGGGCCGAGAGCTTTTTGCTCAGGAAGCGGAAGGCCTCCCACCCCAGCAGGCCGTAGGCCAGAAGAGTCAGGATAAGCCAGCCCGTAAGGGCGGCGATAAGGCCGAAGACGAAGGAGATGATTATTATGCAAAGCCCCAGATGGTCCGCACCGTAGCGCCCGGTCATAAACCGGTTGAGCCTCTCCCGGAGCCGGTCAAAAAAGCCCTTCACATTCTCTCCCCCTTCCTTAAACACCCTTTATTATATCACCAAAGGGGCTTTCAGGCGGAAATGACACAAAATATTTACAATTTAATACTCATAAATCCCGCCGCCGATGAACTCCCGCAGGAGGCTGTCCGCCGGGCAGAGGCTGCTGT
>JAFPTE010000059.1 GCA_017400415.1 Oscillospiraceae bacterium | reverse complement strand
GGAGGAGGACAGCCACCTTGGTGACTTCATCCCAGATGAGGACGCCTCCGAGCCCGCCGAGGCCGCCAGCTTCACGCTCCTCAAGGAGCAGCTCATGGAGGTGCTGGACACCCTGACCCCCCGGGAGAAGAAGGTGCTGGAGCTCCGCTTCGGCATTGTGGACGGCCGTACCCGCACCCTTGAGGAGGTGGGCAAGGAGTTCAACGTTACCCGTGAGCGCATCCGCCAGATTGAGGCCAAGGCCCTGCGCAAGCTCCGCCACCCCAGCCGCTCCAAGAAGCTGAAGGATTTCCTGAACTGAAATCGATGGCCCCGCCGAAAATCGGCGGGGCCCATTAAAAAGCCTTGACATTTTGCGGAATGATGCTATAATATACAGGCTGAATTACGGGGTGTGGCGAAGCTTGGTATCGCGCTTGGTTCGGGACCAAGAGGCCGCGGGTTCAAATCCCGCCACTCCGACCAGAAAAAAGCACTTGCTTTTGCAAGTGCTTTTTTCAATGAAGCCGCAGAATAAGCAAAAAACGACGTGCAGAAGCACGTCGTTTTTCTTTTACTCAGCAACCTGGCCCAGGACCTTGGAGGCGTAGCAGATGTAAGTCACCTTGCCGTCCTCCACATGGAGCCTCAGGCTCATGCTGCCCTTGGCGTAGGTGTACTCAATGCCGTTTACCGTGTAGCCCGTGCCGTAGATGCGCTCCATGGCCTCCTTGGAATCGCCGATTTTCAGACCCTCCGGGGTGGAGACCAGGTCGTCCCGCAGGTAAATGGCCACGATGCGGTCCACGTCGCCGGGGTAGGTGTCCACCTCAATGTGGGGATAGGTGTAGGTCTTGTCCAGGCCCTCAAAGGCGCAGCTGGCGGCCTCGAAGTATTCGTACTTTTCGGGGATGGCGTCGATGACCTCCTTGGCAGGAGCGTCCGGGGACATGTTCACGTTTTTGTAGGTGAAAACGTAGCCGTCGCCGTAGGTGACCTTGCCTGCGGGCTTGTTTTCGCCGGATGTATTGTCGGAGCAGGCGGCCAGCAGAGCAAGGCACAGGACCAGTACAACGAGAATTGAAAGCTTTTTCATGTTATCCTCCTAAATAAGTTCGATATATTCATCTTTGAGCTTGGCAAAGTCCATAACGCAGCGGCGGGCCAGCACGCTGAGAACATCCAGGAAGCGGCCTCCGGGCAGCCAGGTCTCCGCCATTACGGAGAGCTCCGTGCAGCCCAGAAGGATGACCTGGGCCCCGGCCCGGCAGAGCTCATCCTTCACATGGATGAACTTGTATCTCTTCACCGGACGGCCGGCCTTCACATCGTCATATATGATGCTCATAACCAGCTTCTGGGACTGAGGGGCCGGATAGATGGGGGTTATGCCGTGCTCCTGCAGGGCAGCCTCAAAGATACCAGTGCGGACGGTGCCGTCGGTTGCCATGATGCCGACCCTCCTGCAGCCCCTGTCCGCCAGGTATTGGGCCGTCAGCTCAACGCCGTTTATAACGGGGATGGGTATCTCGGCCGTGAGAGCTGAGTGAAAGCCGTGGGCGGTGATGCAGGGGATGGCGATCTCCCGGCAGCCCAGGTTTGCCAGCTCCAGCCCGGCCTGCACAATGGGCTTTACCGGGTCCGGGTTGGAGTTATCCAGCAGGAAGCCTGTCCTGTCCGGGATGGAGGGGTAGTTGAGGACCACCATCTCAATGTGCTCCTGGTCCGTGGCGGCGTCCGTCATCTCGATAATTCTCTTCATGAAGATGGCAGTGGCCATAGGGCCCAGGCCGCCGATTATGCCTAATTTATCCATAATTACGGTCCTTTTCAGGGCGCCTTCTGAACGACGCCCGGGAATTTGTCGTGGTCGTAGATGTGGGAATTCTTGTGAGAGTCGGAATACTTCTTCAGGGTCGCATCGTCCAGATAGAACCCGTCAAAGCCGCCCACTCTGGGGCAGGCGTCAAAGTGGTACCAGCCTTCGCCGATGTTAACAAGGTTCCAGCAGTGCAGGTAGCGGAGCGGCATGGTGTCGATAAGCCGGTTTTCAATGCCGGCTGCGTCCAGCAGGACCTTGCTGGTCATCTGGTATACGTAGCAGTCGCCCTGCCGGTTGTGAAGTCCCTGGTATGCCGCCCGGAGCCAGTCGTCCTTTTCGGAGTCGTCCTGCCAGCCTACCTTTTTGTGGACCCAGGTGAAAATAGCCTGAAGCTTTTCCTTGGCAGTCATCTCCGGCTTGATTATCTCGTCCAGGACCTGCTTTGCCAGGGCGGTGACAGTCTCCTCAGAGACGGTGCGCTCCACGACAGTGAACTTCTTGGAGGCCGTGGCGATATTTCCCGCTCGGTCCTTGGCAATATATCCCACCACATAGACACCGGCGGTGTTGGCATTGACAAGGGTGTTTTCGTCAACGGAAACGGTCACGTCACCGTCCACATCGTCTATGGCGTAGACGCCGGAAAGGTAGCTGACCGCATCGCCCACGTACATGACCGTATCAAATACGCCGTAGATAACCGGATCCTTAGTGTCCTTCAGAAGGGTCAGCTGGCCGGTGACGGAGGCGGTGTTGCCGTATGAGTCCGTGGCCAGCACGGTGACATCGTAGGTGCCCGGGGCGGAGGGGAAGGTATAGCCCTGGGGATAGGAGTAGGTCACGGGGCTTATATCCACGCAGGAGGCCACGAAGTCCTCGGGCTTGGCAGTCTGGTTTTCGTATAGCTTCACGGCCTTGGTCTTTACAACAGGGGCCGTGCCGTCTGAAACTTCCAGGGTGGAGGTGAACACCTGGCCCTTGAGCTCCAGCTTGATTTCATAGGTGCCCAGGCGGTTCATGTTAATGGCGGACAGGTCCGTTACGGCCCGGAGCCCCTCGGAAACGCCGCCCTCCAGAAGGAAGTCGGACACCGTAGGAGCCTTGTCGCCCACGTATTTGATAACGTGCGCACGCAGGGGTATGACCGTGAGCTGGGAGGAGACGGTGGAGGAGTTGGAGTATTTGTCCACCAGCCGGACAGAGACCTCCTGGGTGCCAACCTTATCAAAGCTGGGCTTTGAGACGAAGGTGACGGTCACCGGGGAAACGTCGCTGATCTTATCCACAAAATC
>JAFPTE010000058.1 GCA_017400415.1 Oscillospiraceae bacterium | reverse complement strand
TTTACGCCGACCTCGCCTGCAGCCTCCATCTTGAAGCGGTCCATAGCGGCCCTGGCTTCGGGAATGTTCAGCTTATTGGACTTGGAAGACATGATTGCATCTCCTTTACTGAAAGGTAAAACGCACGCTGCGTTTTTCGAGTATAGCATTTCACGGCAAAAGGGGTTTATTCCGGGGAAAAAATGGCCCCGGCGGCAAAAACCGCCGGGACTTTTTATTTGGCACTGAGCATGCCGTTTTCGATGCAGGAGGCCAGAACAAACCGCCGCTCATCGGCAAATTTTGAAAATTTGATGGAGGCGATGCCCTTCTCGACGGAGGTTATAATCCCCTCTCCGAAGGCCAGATGCTCCACCCTTGTGCCCACGGCGAAGGAGCCGGCGGCGGCCGGGGCCTTCTCCCGGGCGAAGGAGCGCAGCCTTCCGGCGGCCATGTCCGCAAGGGTCATGAGCCTTGCGCCGTCGGCAAACTCGATAAGGAAGCTGTCCCGCCAACGGGCGGTTATGACGCCCCGGCCCAGGGCGGCGCTTTGGTAGCTCCTGCCCAGGCAGTCCCCGGCCAGAGGGGCGAAGATATCGGCCTCCTCCGGCCTCTCCGTGGGGGCAAGGGAGCGCAGCTCGTCCCGGAACTCGGAGGGCACCGGGGCGGAGAGAAGGTAAAGCTCCTCCTTCGCCCTCGTCATAGCTACGTAGAAAAGCCGCCGCTCCTCCTCATAGGCCTTCAGCCGGGCCTTGGGGTCCGGGTCTGCCTGGGACGGGGAGGGGAGAATGCCGTCCGCCACGTCCATGAGGAACACCCGGTCAAATTCCAGGCCCTTGGCGGAGTGGATGGTGGAGAGAATCAGGGGGCAGCCCCGGCGGTTTTCGTGCTTTTCCAGGGAGCGGCGGAGCCTGCCCAGCCGGTCCAGAAGGCTCAGGGCGTCCTTCTCCCGGCCCGCCAGAATGGAGAGTATCTCCAGCTTCCCCAGGTCCAGGCCGCTGCGCTGGGCGTACTGGCCGTAGCCCAGTCCGCTGCGGATTATGGCCACGGCGTCCCGGGCGGAGGCGGTCTTAATCCGCTCCAGGTCGCTTTTTATGTCCAGAAGCCCGTCCTGGGTGTACTTGGCAACGCCCCTTGTGTACCGGGCGGAGTCCAGCACGGGCCGTTTTCTCCGCCCGGCGTCGGCTGCGGCGGCCTGAGCCTGCTCCTTTGTCAGGCGGCAGGAGATTTTGTAGTAGATGCGCAGGAAGATTTCCCCGTCCGTGGGCACGAAGGCAAAGCGGATAATGTCCGAAACGTCGCTGACTATGCGGCTTGTGAAGAAGCTGTCCTCAAACCGGCGGCAGCTGTACTCTATGCCCTCCCGGTCCATAAGGTCCATAAGGGGCACGGCGCTGTCGTTATTCCGGTACAGAACGGCAGTCTGGCAGTCCGGATTTCGGCCGTACTGGCACAGGAAGCGGTACTGGGTCTCCCGGTCCCGGCAGGGCACCAGGGCCACCGGCTCCCCGCCCTCCCGGGTGGGATGGATGGATTTCTTGTAGCGGTACCGGTTTTTCTGTATAAAGGCGTCCGCCGCCTCCACAATGGGGGAGCGGGAACGGAAGTTATCCTCAATGAGCAGGACCCGGCCCTCGGGATAGGTGTCCCTGAAGCTTAAAAGGGCCTCCGGCCAGGCCGCCCGGAAGGAGTAGATGCTCTGGTCCTCGTCCCCCACCATGAAAAGACTCTCGGAGCCCTGGCTCAGCATGCGGATTATCTCGTGCTGGACCCGGGAGGTGTCCTGGGCCTCGTCCACGGAGATGTGGCGGTATTTTTCCCGGAAGCGGCTCAGCACCGCCGGCACCTTCTGCAGCAGGGTCAGGGCGAAGGTCAGCTGGTCGTCATAGTCCATCTTCCCCTGGCTCTGGAGCGCCTGGACGTAGCGGGCGTAGAGCCCGGGCAGAAGCTTTTTCTCCCGGTCCAGGTCCTCTATCTCCTCCTGGGTCAGGAGCATGTTTTTAATGTAGGTAAAGGCGGAGCGCAGGTCCCGGACCGTGCCGTCGTCCGGGTATTCGCCGGTCTCCTCCCGGTAGAGCTGACGGACCAGGGCGGCCCCCTCCGCTTCGCTTTCCATGAGC
>JAFPTE010000057.1 GCA_017400415.1 Oscillospiraceae bacterium | reverse complement strand
TGTAACGATGATTATTATACATGCTTTCCCCCAGCTTGTCAATGCAAATCGTCAAAAAAAGGGAGGCCGCTTCCTTACGAAGCGCCTCCCTTGGGCTTACGTTTATTATTCAGGCGTATCAGTCCCCGAAGAACTTGTCGTGGACAGCCTGGACGGCCTTGTCGGCGTCGTCCTCGTCCACCAGGACGGAGACCTTGATCTCGCTGGTGGAAATCATCTTGATGTTGATTTTCCGTGAGGCCAGGGCGTCAAACATCTTGGCGGCGATGCCGCTGGTAGTCAGCATGCCGGCGCCTACGATGCTCACCTTGGCGACGTGGGTATCCATATCCAGGCCGGAGAAGCCCAGCTCGTCGATGTGCTGCTCCAGAATCTCGCAGGCCCGCTCCCCGTCGCCCCTGGCAACGGTGAAGGTGATGCTCTGGGCGCCGCCGTGGCCCAGGGTCTGGAGAATGATATCCACGTTTATCTTTTCCTTGGCCAGGGTGGAGAAGATGCCGAAGGCTATGCCGGGCTTATCCTCCATGCCGATGACCGTGATTCTTGCTACGTTTACGTCCTTTGCGACGCCGCTGACTTCTGCCTGTTCCACTTTACTGATCCTCCTGACTTTAGTTCCCGGCTTTTTTTCATAGCTGGACAGGACCTCCAGGTCCACGTTATAGCGCTTCGCCATCTCGACGGAGCGGTTGTGCAGCACCTTGGCGCCCATGCTGGCAAGCTCCAGCATCTCGTCAAAGGTGATTTCATCGAGCTTCTTTGCGCCCCTGACCTTGTTGGGGTCGGCAGTGTAGACCCCGTCCACGTCCGTGTAAATCTGGCACAGGTCGGCGTGGAGTGCGGCTGCAATTGCCACGGCGGAGGTATCGGACCCGCCCCGGCCCAGGGTGGTTATATCGTCATACTTGTTTATGCCCTGGAAGCCGGTCACCAGCACTACTCTTCTGGCGTCCAGCTCCCGGCGGATGCGCTCCTGGCCCACGCTCTTGATGGCGGCGTTGGAGTAGTTGGAGTTGGTCTTGAAATCCACCTGCCAGCCCGTAAGGCTGATGGCGGGAATGCCCATGCTCTCCAGCATCATGGCGCACAGGGCCACGGACTGCTGCTCTCCGGTGGACAGGAGCATATCCATCTCCCGCTTGGAGGGCCTGGGGTTGTACTCCTTGGCGGTGGCGATGAGCCGGTCGGTGGTCTTGCCCTGGGCGGAGAGGACCACCACCACGTCATTGCCTGCCCGGTAGGTCTCGGCGATTATGCCAGCCACACGGCGAACCTTTTCCGGGTCCGCCACGGAGCTGCCGCCAAATTTCTGCACGATAAGCGACATAGTTTCCTCCGATGATTGTTAGATTGCCGGTCTTAGTCCAAAACCGGGAAAAGGCTCAGAATATTGAGACTGTCCAGCCGGGAGCGGAGCTCCGCCAGGCTGGCTTTTTCCGTAACAAAGGCGTAATGGTCCGGGCCCGCGCCGGGGTACTCCCCGGGGAAGCTCACCAGGCGCACCTTGGGGAAGGCGGCGCCCACGGCGGTGAGGCTGGAATCCGTGCGGACGTACCAGCTCATGGGCACGGACTCGGGGGAGACGGCGTAGCCGGGCTCCGAGGCCTCCCAGCCCAGGTACTTCCGGGCCTTCCGGTGCTTGGCGGCGTCAATGATATCGGCGGTGACGGCGCTGGCGGTGGGGAGCTTGCCGGCTCCGGCGCCGTAGAACATGGCCTCGCCGATGGCGTTGCCCCGGACCACAATGCCGTTCATGACCCCGTCCACATTGGAAAGGAGGCTGGTCTTGTGGATAAGATGGGGGGCCACATAGACCAGGGCCCTGCCCTCCGGCAGGCGGACCGCCCTGCCCAGGAGCTTTATCTTGCAGCCCAGGCGGCGGGCGTACTCCACATCGTCGGCGGTGACGGTGCCGATGCCCCGGGTGAAGACCCCGTCCGGCTCCACGTTCTTTCCGAAGCACAGGTCCGCCAGAATGCAGATCTTCCTTGTGGCGTCCTTGCCCTCGATATCGGCGGAGGGGTCCTGCTCGGCGTAGCCCCGGCGCTGGGCCTCCTTCAGGGCGTCCTCAAAGGCCGCCCCGTCCTTCACCATGGAGGTGAGGATGTAGTTGGTGGTGCCGTTCAGAATGCCGTAGACCTCATCCAGCTCGTTGGCGGCCAGGCACTGGGTAATGGGGCGGATAATGGGAATGCCGCCGCCCACGCTGGCCTCAAAGAGGTAGTTTACGTTCATCTCCTTGGCGATGGCCAGCAGCTCCAGGCCGTGGGCAGCCACCAGCTCCTTATTGGAGGTGACCACGCTCTTGCCCGCCAGCAGGGCACGCTTCGTGAAGTTATAGGCCACGCCCACGCCGCCGATGGTCTCCACCACGATGGTGACCTCCGGGTCCTGCTCCACAACGGAGAAGTCCTTGATGTGGGCGGAGCCGTAGGTACTTTCCGGGAAGTCCCGGATGTCCACGATATATTTCAGGGTTATTTCCTCGGCTGCGTTGTGGGCTATGCCGGCGGCGTTCTCACGGAGAACCTCCGCCACGCCGCTGCCCACGGTGCCGAAGCCAAGTATTGCGACCTTTGCCATTGACCTCTACCCCCGGTATCTGTTATATATATGCAATATTACCATAGGTTGCCCCGGTCCGCAATAAATATTTTTTGAAAAGACGCAGAAAATTTATCCCTGTAAAGGGCTAAATTTTGCTAAATATCCCAAAGGTGCCATATTTTTCCCGGTTTTAAGGGGGAAATGCCGGGCAAAATAGGGCCGTATCACAATTATGAAAGGGGAAGCAAAATGAAAAGAGCTCTTATCATAGCCCTGGCTCTGTCTGCAGTCCTGGGCCTTGCCGCCTGCGGCGACACCGCCGACAGAAGCGACAACACCAAGGACGGCGTCATCGGCGACGGCCTTAAGCAGGATATGCAGGATATGAAAAACGGCCTGGACAACATGATGGATCCGGACAGTTCTCACAGCGGCAGCACAGCAAACAGCGGCACCGCCGGCAGATAAGGAAAGACTGGCTGAGCTTCAGCCAGTCTATTTTTTATTCGTTCCTGCTGTTTATCAGCCGGAGCTTTTCCTCCCGGGTGAGCCGCTTGATGTGAAACTCCCGGCTCATGGCCTCCTCCTTTGTGCCGAGCTCCTCAAAGTAGACCAGCCGGCAGGGCCGCCGGGACCGGGTATACTTGGCCCCGGTGCCGGAGTTGTGGGCCTCCAGCCGCTTTTCCAGGTCGTTTGTCCAGCCGGTGTACAGGGTGCCGTCGGCGCAGCGGAGGATATAGGTATAGTTCATTTCATGGCCCAGACCATGGTGACGGTGTCCGTGGTGGTGATGTCGTCGGGCTCCATATCCACGTCCACGGCGGCCTCATCGGTCATCATCCGGGCCCCCAGGGCCATGGCCTTCCGCATGGGCCGCACCTCCAGCTCCGCCTGGCCCCAGGAGTAGTCCACACTGAGAAGCTCCCCGAGGCGCACGCCGGAGGCCTCTGCCAGGGTCTTCGCCTTGGCCAGGGCGTCCTGGCAGGCCAGGCCCAGGAGCTTGTTCTTTGCCGCCTCCGGGTCCATAAGGCCGTAGCTTATGCTGACAGAGGGGCTGGCCGGGCACAGGGACAGGGCACCCAGGGTGAAGGCCAGAAGCTCCCGATCCCGGGGAAACTCCAGCTTCAGGCTGTGGCTGTACCGGTAGCCCACCAGGCGCTGCTTCCACACGTTCTTCTCCTGGTAGCTCTCATACTCCGGATCGATATCGAAGGAGACGGTCTTCACCGCATCCTTTTTGAAGCCCAGGGGGGCCAGGGAGGCCTTCACCTGGTCCGTGGCCTCGCCGGAGGCAATAAGGGCATCCCGGTACTCCTTCCTGCTGCCGTTCAGGTCCAGACGGATGACGGTCTTATCCGGGGAGAGGCTTATTTTGCCCTTGCCGGTCACTCTTATAACTCGCTCGCTCATGGCATAGCCGCCTTTCTTTGTTTTTCCTTATTGTAGCAAACTGCAGGCCCGTTGTCAAATATGCCGCAGCCGAGTTTTTTCCGTTTTTTGGCCCGAAAAATGAAAAAAAGTCTTGCAAATGCCGGGAGTTTATGATAATATACTCTCGCTGTCCTCTTTGGGGGGCAAAATCCGGGAAAACCAGCCGCCTGGCGGCGTTTCTTATTTTTTGAAGGGAATGAATTCGCTATGTCAGCACTCCAGATTATAATCACCATCATCCAGCTCATCTCCTGCTTCGGCCTCGTGGTCGTGGTCCTGCTCCAGTCCGGCAAGAGCGCCGGCCTCACCGGCTCCGTTTTCGGCGGCGGCAACAGTGACTCCTTCCTGGCCCGGAACAAGGCCAAGAGCATTGACGCCACCCTGGCCCGCATCACCAAGTGGCTGGCCGGCGCCTTCGTTCTGCTGACCCTGGTGCTCCACTTCGTAAAGTGAATTAAAAAAACAAACCGTCGGCTCAATCGAGTCGGCGGTTTTTTATTATTCAAAAGCAGCTCCCCGGGTTTTTACATGTACTTATGCTCCCGGAGCCAGCTTACGGTGCGGACGGAGCTTTCGCTGTAGAAGAGCTGGACGTTGGAGAAGTAGCGTTCCTCCCCGGTTCTGGAGCTTATGAAGATATAGCTGTCCTTGGCGGAATAATCGTTAAGGGTCAGCCGCCCCTCCTGAGCGTCCGGCGTCAGAGCGTTTTCCAGGAAGTCTCTGGCCCCAAGGCCCGTCAGGTGTATCTCCTCAAAGCCTACGGAGATCCGTATATCCAGGTTGGAATCCCTGGACTGCCTGGCGCTGTTCAGCACCCGGAGCAGGTTTTCCGGCCGGCTGGAAATACTCCGCAGTTTGTTGTTATACACCTCCCCATAGCGGTTCAGATTATAGGCCCGCACCACGGTGCGGCCGTCCTTCATGGTGTATTCAATGCTGCAGTAGTCCCCCCGGACCTTGTCCGGGTTATCTGCCAGCACCTCCTTATGAAGCTCGGTGACCTGACGGATGTTCTCCGGCTCCTCCAGGAGGATATTGTAGCTGGGGATCCGAACGCTGGCCACGTCCTCCGGCTCCGGCACGAAGCTGCTGTAGCCCATGGGGTCCAGGAAGGCCAGGACCAGGGCCAGCACAATAACTCCCGCCGCAGCCGCAAAGCCCTTCCAGGAGCCTGCGAACACCTTCACGGTCCGCTTCATGAGCATCTCCGTGCCGAAGTAGCCCACGGCGGCGCCGATAAGGGCGAAGAGGGCAATGCTGACGGGCCGGGCGCCGGAGTCATAGGAGTAGATAAGGGCGTCCAGCAGGGCGGCAAAGAGCACCGCCGAGATAAGGGTCATGAAGTACTTGGCCACGGGCCGCAGGGGCTTCTGGGCGATAAGGTCCGAGGCCGCCTCCATCCGCCGTGCCCGGTAGATGAAAAAGCCGCCGACGAGAAGGGCCAGGCACGCCCCCGCAAAGAGCCAGGCGTAGACCAAATGGTCGTGCACCTTGAAGCCCTCCTGCCCCAGGTACACGATGGGCGACAGGCAGTTCAGCTTCCCGGAGTAGGTATAGCCCAGGAGGATCTTACGCAGGATGCTGCTGACGCCGTATTCCAGGGCCCAGGCCCCGAAATTGAATATGAGATATATGACCGGCAGGCCCCAGAGGGAGCCCGTCAGCTGGCCGCAGAAGAAGGCCAGGCTGTAAAAGGAGAAGCTGCCCAGGGAGCACTGCAGGAGCCACAGGGCCCCAAAGCCAAAATCGGGCCCCAGGGCCAGGGCCAGGATGCAGCTCACCAGCAGGTTTGAGGCCAGCATGGGCACAAGGCCCGTCAGATACAGGGTCAGATACATGGTCTCCCGGCGGACAGGCAGGCTGGCCATCCAGTTTGCGCTTTTGGCGGTGTACAGATAGTGCAGCATGGCCATGGCGATTACGGGCCCTGCCCCCGCCCCCAGGAAGTACATACCGTCCCCGAAAAGGAGCGTCTGCTCTTCCGGGTACCGGTGGAACTGACCGCTGTTTATGACGATGGGCAGGGTCAGCAGCTGAAT
>JAFPTE010000056.1 GCA_017400415.1 Oscillospiraceae bacterium | reverse complement strand
TGGTTAGAACGCCAGCCTGTCACGCTGGAGGTCGAGGGTTCGAGCCCCTTCTCGGTCGCCATATGCTGCTATAGCTCAGTAGGTAGAGCGCATCCTTGGTAAGGATGAGGTCCCCAGTTCGAATCTGGGTAGCAGCTCCAAGGAAGATCCTGTCACGCAAGTGACAGGATCTTTTAATGAATACTGAAGACTTAAAACTGAAAAACGAATAAAGAAGCCGCCGGACACCCGGCGGCTTTTACGTTTTCTTTTTTCTCATGTACTCCACGGTGCGGTGGAGGGTATCCAGCCGGAAGAGCTTATCCAGATTCCCGGCGAAGTCCAGGCCGTACCTTTGGCCCAGGCCGGCCAGGAGTGAGTCCAGCTCCGCCCGGCTCTCTGCGGCGGCCTCCGGGGATATATCCTCAAAGGTCAGCTGCCGCTCCAGCCCCGGGTCCAGATTATAGATACCGGCGCCGATAAGGCGCACCGGCCGCCTTGCCACTCCGTCCAGAAGGGAGGCGGCCTCCTTATATATGCCCAGGGCGGAGGAGAGAGGCGCCGTGACCCGCTGGCGGGTTATGCCCTTCATGTCGGCGTAGGTGATTTTAAGGGCCACGCCGCTGCCCAGAAGGCCCACCCGCTCCGCCCGGTGCTCCACGCACAGGGCCAGGAGCAGCAGCACGTCCCGCAGAAGGCCGAAGTCCTCCACGTCCGCCTGGAAGGTCACCTCCCGGCTGATGCTCTTGGCCTCCTCCGGCCGGTAGGGGGTCACGGGCCGGTCGTCAATGCCCCGGGAGAGCATAACAAGCCACCGGCCCTGCTTGCCCAGGAGCCGCTCCACCAGGTCCGCCCTGCTCTCCAGGTCCCGGACCGTCATTATCCCGGCGGAGTGGAGCTTCTCGGCGGTCATCTCGCCCACGGTGTAAAGGACCCGCACGTCCCGGTCCCGGATAAGGCTCACGAAGTCCTCCGCCGTGGGTATCTCAAAATAGCCGTCGGGCTTCTTCTCCTCGCTGGCGGTCTTGGCGGCGGTCTTGGAGTAGGCAAGGCCCACGGAGCAGGTCAGGCCCTGCTCCCGCCTTGTCCGCTCCTTGATGGCCCGGGCAAACTCCCGGGCCCGCTCCCAGCTTCCGGCGGTCTCCGTCACGTCCAGGTACGCCTCGTCCAGGGCGATGGTCTCGCTGGCGGAGGCGTAGGAGTTCCAGATTTCGTGGAGGGCGTCGGAAACGGCCCGGTACTTTTCAAAGCTCGGGTGCATATAGATCCCCTGGGGGCAGAGCCGGTAGGCGTCCTTGATGTTCATGCCGGAGCGGACCCCGTACTTCCGGGCCTCGTAATTGGCCGTGGCCACCACGCCCCGCTCCTGGGGCAGGGAGCCGATTATGAGGGGCCGGCCCCGGAGGGAGGGGTCGTCCCGCTCCTCCACAGAGGCGTAAAAGGCGTCCATATCCACGTGTATTATTATCTGCAAGCCCTCTCACCTCCCGGGGGCTATTATCCTACATTCCGGTAGAAATTTCAACCCAAAAACGCCTTGCGGGGGTGCCCCGGCTGTGCTACAATAGGGGGGAAAGGACGTGATCACTTGGATATCTATGAGGAGATAGAGCTGGGCGAGTGCCCCTACTGCGGCTGTGCCGGGCTTCTGGAGGAGGAAGAGGGCTGGTGCTGGTACGTCATGTGCACCGGCTGCGGCTCCCAGACTGCGGAGGTGCGCTTCGCCTCCCCGGAGGAGAGGCTGCCTGCCGCCCGCAAGGCGGCCCTGTTCTGGAACATGGGCAAGATACTCCGGGGCGGTCTGGGCGACTGACGGGTAAATAGGGCCGCACTGGAACAGGTGCGGCATTTTTTCATGGAGGGGGTGTGAGAGACTTGGCGAAAAAAAGGCCGGGGTACGGTGTCCCGGCGGCGGCGCTGGCCGTTCTGGCGGCGTTTCTGTGCCGCCGGGGCGTGCTGCATACGGAAAACGAGTTTCTGGAGCAGCTTTTCAACTTCCTGCGTATCTTCATCTACCTGGGCCTCTTCACCCTGTGGGGGGAGCTGGTCCGCCGTCGGGTGGTCCAGGTCCAGGCCCGCCGGTACCTGATGTGGGCGGCGGCCATAATCGTGGTGTGGCTGGCCCTCCGGGAGCTGCGGTGGCACTTCATTCTGGATGAAAACCTCCGGCGGTACCTCTGGTACAGCTACTATATCCCCCTGGTGACCGTGCCCCTGCTGGCCCTTTTCGTCTCCCTCTCCCTGGGCAGGCCCGGGGACTACCGGCTGCCGGGGGCCGCCGCCCTGCTGTATATCCCCACGGCGGCCATAATCCTGGCCATACTGACAAACGACCTTCACGGTCTTGTCTTCCGCTTCCCCGCCGGGGCCTTCTCGGAGGCCGGCTACGTCTACGGCCCCCTGTTTTACGTCTCCGCAGCCTGGGCGGCCCTGTGCGCCCTGGGGGCCTTCGCAGTTATGGCCGTCAAGGCCCGGGGCGTGTGGAGCCTGTGGCTGCCAGCGGCGCCCTACGGCCTGGCCATCCTGTACACGGCGGCCTACGCCATGCGCCTGGAGATAGTGCGCAGCGTTTTTGACGACCTGGCGGTGACGGAGGCCCTGCTCTACACCGCCTTTTTCGAGTGCTGCATCCAGTGCGGCCTTATCCAGTCCAACACCCGGTACCGGGACCTGTTCCGCCACAGTCTGGGCATCTCCGCACAGATAACGGACGGGGAGTACAACGTGGCCTACGCCTCCGGGGACGCCGCCCCCGTATCCCGGGAGGATATGCAGAGGGCCCAGGCGGGGCCGGTGCTCCTGGAGGGGGGCAAAATGCTCCACAATATGTCTATCCGGGGGGGCCACGCCCTGTGGACGGAGGACGTTTCTGAGCTTATGGCGGTGCAGGAGAGGCTGGCCGCCGTCCAGGAGGAGCTGGAGGACCGGAACGAGATCGTCCGGGCGGAGTACGCCCAGGAGCGGCAGCGACTTCAGGTGGAGGAGCAGAACCGGCTCTATGACCTTCTGCAGCAGGAGACCCAGAGCAGGCTTGACCTGGCCTGGGACCTGGCCGCCCGGTATGAGGCCGCCCGGGGGCCGGAGCGGGAGCGGCTTCTGGGGAAAATCGTCGTCATCGGCAGCTACATAAAGCGGAAAAAGGACCTGACCCTGTCCCGGGAGGCCTCCCCCCTCATGGACCGGAGCCGCCTTGCCCGGGCTCTGGAGGAATCCCTCCGGTCCGCCGGGCTCCTGGGCATCCGGGGCGGGGCCTATGTGGAGGAGGGCGAGCCTGTGCCGGCGGCGGTCCTCATCCGGGCCTACGACTTTTTTGAGGCCGTGCTGGAGGCTCTTATGGACGGGGCCCATTATATAAACACAGCGGCGGCGGCCTGGGATGGCCCCTGGCGCTGCGTAATAACCGCCGACGCCCTGGCCCCGGTGCCCCTGGGCAGGACCGTGCCGGATGGGGACGGCGGCGCCGTCTACTCCCTGGAGCTGGAAGGGGGCGGCGAAGAATGAAGCTGTTTTCGGAGCTCGGTCTCCAGCTCCAGCTGACCCTGGTGGGGGTGCTTTTCCTGTGCTCCCTGGGGCAGCTGGCCCTGTGCCTCTATGAGGCGGCCTCCGGCACCGGTGCCCGACGCCGGGCGCTGGACGGGGCCATAATGGCCGCAGAGCTTCTCATCCTGTCCTGGCTTACGGCGGCCGCCAAGACGGAGAGCATCACGGCGCCGGTCCCCTGGGGAGCGGTGGCCCTTATGGCTCCTGCGGCAGCCCTGTGGGCTGCACTGGGACTTCGGGCCCGGCGGCGGGAGAGCGGCACAAGGCTCACCCCCAACAGCGTGAAGGAGACCCTGGACGACCTGGACACGGGCATTTTCTTCGCCGACAGCCGGGGCCGGGCGGTGCTCATAAACCACGCCATGGAGAAGCTGACGGTGCCCCTGGTGGGCAGCATACCCCAGACCCTGGACCAGATACAGGGGGGCCTTGAGCCCCTTGCGGGGGACGGGGACCTGTACCGCCTGCCGGACGGCCGCAGCTTCCGCATCGTGACCCGGCCCCTGGAGGACCCGGGCCTGGAGGGCTTCACCCAGACCACCGCCCAGGACGTGACGGACCTGGTCCGCACCAATGAGCGCCTCCGGCAGGAGAACGAGGACCTGGGCAGGGCCATTGACAGGATGCTGGAGATGGTGGAAAATATGTCCGAGCTGGTGCCCCGGCAGGAGGCTCTGGATCTGAAGATCCGGGTCCATAACGAGATAGGCTCCAGCCTCATCGCCCTTTCGGAGCTGGCGGACCTGGGCCGGGTCCAGGAGGCCCAGGAGCAGGTCCGGACCCTGCGGGAGGCCCTGCGCTACTTCTCCGGCACCGCCGCCTGGCCGGCCACCCTGAACCAGGCCCAGGAGCGGGCCCGGAGCCTGGGTGCGGCTCTCACGGTTAAGGGCACAGTGCCCCCCGGGCTGGAGGGGCTTATTACGGCGGCGGCCCTGGAGTGCGTAACAAACTGCCTGCGCCACGCCGGCGGCAGGAACGTTTTCTGCAGCGTGGAGACCAGAGACGGCGTCACACGGGCGGAGTTTGGCTCCGACGGCAGACTGCCCGCCTATCCCATCCGGGAGGGGGGCGGCCTTACGGGCCTCCGGCGGAAGACCGAGAGCCTGGGAGGCACCATGGAGCTGAGCACCTCCGGGCCCTTCCGGATGATTCTTACACTGAGCGAGGGGAGATATGACCTGTGATTGAAACCGTTATCGTGGAGGACAGCCCCATGGCCATGCGCTACCTGCAGAGCGTACTGCGGGAGGACGGGGGCTTTTCCGTCCTGGGGGAGTTTGAGGACGCCTTCCGGGCGGAGGAGTTCCTGCAGGGCCGCCGGGCGGACCTGGTGCTCATGGACGTGCTGACCCAGCACAGCCACTCGGGCCTGGCCGCCGGGGAGAGGATAAGGCAGCGTGAGGGGGCCCCCAAGGTGGTCATCGTCACCAGCCTCATCGACCCGGAGGTGCTGCAGCGGGCGAAGGCCGGGGCGGCGGACAGCCTCTGGTACAAGGACCACGGCAGCCGGGAGCTTCTGGACGTTATCCGCAGGACCCTGGGGGGCCAGCGGGTCTTCCCGGACTCGGCCCCCAGCGTGGAGCTGCGGGATATGCTCTCCGGGGATATATCCCCCCGGCAGTTTTCCATCCTGCGGCGCTTTGTCCGGGGCATGACCTATGAGGAGATTGCGAAGGAGCTGAAAATCACCGAGAGCGGGGTCCGCTGGAACATGAAGGATATCATCGACCGGGCGGGCTACTCCAGCCGCCACGAGCTCCTGACCGCCATTCTGCAGAATAAGCTCATCGTCACGAACCTTATGGACACAGAGGAAGAGTGACGGAGCCGGCGGCCCCATGCCGGCTGCGATGGAGCGCATATAACAAGCCTTTCATGATACGTTTTTGCCGGAGCTTTGCCCCGGCAAAAACACCTTCCGGCGGCCGCATTGCGCCGCCCATGCGCCGACCAAAGCCGGCGGCCCTTTGCCGGCTGCGATGGAGCGCATGCTTAATGAAAGCCCGAATTTCGGGCTTTCATTATTTGTAACTGTCGGAAACGACAGTTACAAATCTTAAATCCTCCCTTATAATGGAAAGTGCGGAATTATACCCACTTCTGTTAAAAGGGAGGATTAATTTATGAAGCGGTTTTTGAGCGTTGCCCTGTGCCTTGTAATGGTCATGGGCCTTCTGCCGGTCATCAGCCTGGCGGCGGTGGATACCGCCCGGGGCACGGTGAAGGTCAGCAGCCTTATCCGGGGCGCCGACGTGGTGCTGCAGGACGACACCACAATTATTATGGATAAGGACTGGAGCCTGGGCTCCATCCGGGGCAACTACGACCTGACCATCCAGGACCAGGGGGGTCACACTCTGACCATAACCATGCCCATGAGCGACATGGTCATCACCTCCAACGGTGATGGCCACGGCATTTCGGTCAAAAGCCTCACCTGCGACGCAAACCTGAACATCAAGGCCCGGAAGGACGGCCTCAATATCGACGGGGATATCCACTATACCGCGAAGACCCTGTCCGTCACCTGCGGCGGCGACGCGGTTTATTCCCGCAACGGAAGTGTCACCCTGGAGGGCGTTTCCTCCGCCATGCTGGAGGCAAAGGGATCCTGCCTCTATGCCCCCAGGGGTCCCGTGCGTTTTGAGGGCGCTTCGCTGCTGGCGGAGAGCACGGGCAGCGACAGCTTCTGCGTCGCGGGAAACAGCGTCGTCCTTTCTGCGACGGATAAGGCGACCCTCACCGCCAAGGCCAACGCCATCGTCTCCGGCGGCGGTGCGGGCGTGTGGCTCTCCGGCAAATTCGAGGTCACGGGCGGCCACAGCTACGGTTACGCCGTCCAGGCCAAGGATACGGGCAGCATCGTGATAGCGGATGGCACAGAGCTTACCGCCGTCAGCGAGGGCGGCGGCCTTTGGGCCGGTGCCTCCGTGCAGATGCTCGGAGACGGCACGCTGGATATCACTGCAAAGAATAAAACCGGCATCAGCGCCGAGACCGACAGCCTTACCCTCAAGGGCACCGTGAAGGTGAGCGCGAAGAAGCAGGCGCTCCTGGCGAAGAACGGTGCCGTCACCGTCACCGGCAGCGTGGACGCCCAAAGCAGTGAGAGCGGCGCCGCCTGCATCATGGGCGACAGCGTGACCATCACCGGCGTAAGTCTCTATGCAACTGCCAAGGCCAGCGTCATCCTCTCTACCGGGGAGGAGGGCATCACCCTCAACCTCTCCGGCCCGATCACCGCCGCCTCCGACAGCGACAAAAGCTCCGTGCTGGACGCCAAAAACGGCGGCGTCAGCGTGACCGGCGGTGCGGGCTCCAAGCTCATCGGCGCTGGCTACGG
>JAFPTE010000055.1 GCA_017400415.1 Oscillospiraceae bacterium | reverse complement strand
TGCCGCCGGCGGTCAGGGCGATGCCCACCCCCAGGGCCATGATGAAGGGCACTGTTATGGGCCCCGTGGTGACGCCGCCGGAGTCGAAGGCCATGGGCAGAAGCTGCCCCTTCCCCTCCTCCAGAAGCAGGGCCGCCAGGGCGAAGACCAGCATATAGAAGAACATGAGCAGGGCACCCAGGTCCGCCCGGAAGATTATTTTAATCACGGCCAGGGCCAGGAACAGCCCCACCCCCAGACCTACGGCGCCCATGAGCACCCCGCCGTTCATGACGGCGGACACCTGGCCCGCCAGCACGGCCAGGTCTGGCTCCGCCACGGTTATGAGCAGGCCCATTATGAAGGCCGCCGCCAGAAGGACGGCCATATTTCTGGACTTGGTGAGCCCCTCCCCCACCTGCTGGCCCATGGGGGTCATGGCCATATCGGCCCCCAGGTTGAAAAGGCCGATGCCCAGGATAAGCAGAAAGGCGCTGACGCCGAAGACCACGTACTCCGCCGGCTCCAGGCTGAGGGCCGGGGTATAGCTCAGAACGAGCACCATAAGGGTTATGGGAAGGACCGAAACCAGGGCCTCATGGAGCTTTGACAGAATGGCTTTTTTCATTCTTCCGCCTCCGGGTCGACTTTTGTGAGCAGTCCGATGCCGCCGGCCTCATCGGGGGTTATGCGGTACAGAACCCCCACCCGGAACTCGCCGCCGGCGGTTTTCAGGGACAGGGCGGAGACCAGGTCCTCATAGGCCGAGCGCAGGTAAAGGTAACCGGCGTGGTCCGCCTTTGCCAGGTAGTCCAGGTCCCAGAGGGCGTATTCCAGGTTCCCGTTCAGCACAAGGCCGTCCACGGAGGCCGGGGAGGCGGCGTTATAGACGATGGGGTTCATATCCATTCCGTAGACCCCCAGGATTATGCGGCTGCCCTTCCGGTCCAGGGGTATTCTGTGGGCTGTTTCGATGAAGGCGGCGTACCGCTCCTCAAAGCCCTGCCGCAGCTCCTCCCGCCGGGGGTCCAGAGGGTCGGAGATAAACCGGCGGTACATCTCGTTATAGGCGCCGCAGGAGAGGATTATTACCCCTGCCAGGCACATGGCGGTGATTCTGACGGGCTTTTTTACCTCCGTCTCCGGCCCTTCCCGGCCGGTGAGAGCGCAGATAAGCATAAAAAGTCCGATGGTGCCCGGGGAGCAGTACCGGGCCATGAGAGTCACGGCGTTCACCGGGTCCAGGTATTGCTCCTCCCGGTAGAACATGGTGAGCTGGCCTATGGACACCACAAGATAGATGAGCACCAGGGCGCCCAGGGAGAAGAAAAAGAGGGCCTTTCCCTGCTTTTTCGTGACGAAGCCCAGCTTCCACAGGAGCAGAGCCCCGGCCAGGATAATCACCGCCCCCGCAAAGGGGCTCAGGTCGATGGCCGGGGTGCTCTCCCGGTGGACGGGGGTCAGGAAAAAGGCCTGTATGTAGCTCTTTATGAAGCCGGCGGTGTTGCCGGAGGACAGGAAGGTGCCGCTCATAAGCTCCGAAAGCCTGGCCCGGAGCTGAGGGCCGAAGGCGCCGGTCAGATACCCGGCCCTGTCCATGAGCCGGCAGTAGATTATCCAGCTGAAGGCGGGCACGGCGGCGAAGCCCAGGGTGGTCACCGCCAGCCGGGGCTGCAGCTTCCCATCCTTATCCCGCCACAGCAGGGCGAAGAGAGCCGCCAGGACCCCCCAGAGTATGCCGATGGACTTGGTGAGCACCAGGGCCGCCGTCATGGTAAACAGGCGGCAGCGGTGCCAGTTTTTATCCTCCTCATTCTTCGCCCCGAAGGCGATTTCGCACAGGACGGCGCCGAACAGGAAGGCCATGATGGGGTCCACGGTCAGAGCCCGGTACCAGGTGGTGCACATGACTCCGGGCAGGATCACGGCGCAGAGGGCGGCAACGGCTCCCGCCACGGGCCCCCGGTCCCGGAAACGGGCGGCCACGGACAGCAGGGTCAGGGCCCCGAAGAGATAGTAGCCCCAGAACAGGTACCTTTCGTTATACTCCCCGGCCAGGTGCAGCACCTGCCACCAGGTTATCTGCACAAAGGGGGTGTAGTTTCCGTAGTTGACGGCGGGATTGGAGTACCGGGGGGCGAAGCCGTCCCGGAAAAAGAGGCTTTTCACGTCCGGGCCCCAGAAGTTGTAGCCGTCCCACTCCAGTATGCGCTCCTGCCGCAGGAGCACCAGGGCTGTTATGATAAGGGCCAGGGAGACAATAAAAAAAGGGTCCAGAAGCTGCCGCCGCAGCTCCAGAAGGAGCTTTTTCGTGCCCCTTCGCAGGGCCCAGCGGGCAGTGAGGACCAGGGCGGCGGTGCCGCCCAGAAGCAAAAATATATCGGACCTGCTCATGGCCCCGAAGAAGGCCAGCACATACTGAAGGAGCCCCAGGGCGCAGAGAAGCCAGGGGGCCTCCTCAATGGGCGAGGTCCCCCGTCTTCTGGCCACGGCAAAGGTCATGGCAAAAAACGCGACTGCCAGGACGATACTCACTCTTTTTCCTGCTCCTTAAAGACCCAGACTTTCTGGAAATGGTAGTTGGCGAAGAACAGGGCCCCGTCCACCACCATCTTGATTATGATTTTCGGAATGGGAAGAATACGCACCAGCAGGGAGACTATGGCGGCGCTGGTGACCATGATGCCCAGGAACAGGGCAATATACCGCAC
>JAFPTE010000054.1 GCA_017400415.1 Oscillospiraceae bacterium | reverse complement strand
TCCGGCACCGTTACCGTGGACGGCAAGGTCTGGAGCGCACGCTCCGCCGGAGGCGAGACCATCGCCGCCGGCACCCTGGTGCGCCCCGTGTCCATCCAGGGAGTAAAGCTCATAGTGGAGGCCGCCGAGGCCCCCCAGAAGGGCTGAACACCATAGATAAAAGGAGGAACAGCAATGGAATACATCATCCCTGCCGCAATCATTATCATCATCCTGGTGGTCGTATCCAACATCCGTGTGGTCCAGCAGGCCACAGCCCAGGTCGTTGAGCGCATGGGCGCCTACAGCGCCACCTGGGGCGTGGGCCTTCACCTGAAGGTGCCCTTCATTGAGAGAGTGGCCAAGGTGGTCACCCTGAAGGAGCAGGTGGCCGACTTCCCGCCTCAGCCCGTTATCACCAAGGATAACGTCACCATGCAGATCGACACCGTGGTCTACTTCCAGATCACCGACCCGAAGCTCTACACCTACGGCATCGAGAACCCCATGGTGGCCATCGAGAATCTGTCCGCCACAACTCTCCGTAACATCATCGGCGAGCTGGAGCTGGACCAGACCCTCACCAGCCGTGACGTCATCAACACCAAGATGCGCTCCATCCTGGACGAGGCCACGGACCCCTGGGGCATCAAGGTCAACCGGGTGGAGCTCAAGAACATCCTGCCGCCCAGAGAGATCCAGAACGCCATGGAGAAGCAGATGAAGGCCGAGCGTGAGCGCCGTGAGGCAATCCTCCGGGCCGAGGGCGAAAAGAAGTCCGCCATCCTTATCGCCGAGGGCGAGAAGGAGTCCGCCATCCTCCGGGCCGAGGCCCAGAAGGTCCAGATGGTCCGTGAGGCCGAGGGCCACGCCGAGTCCATCCGCCTCCACAAGGAGGCTGAGGCCAACGGCATGATCATCATGAAGGAGGCCGAGGCCAAGGGCGTGGAGCTTCTGAAGAACGCCGGCATGAGCCAGGAGCAGATCATCCAGCTCCGGAGCCTGGAGGCCTTCACCGCCGCCGCCGACGGCAAGGCCACCAAGATAATCATCCCCTCCCAGATCCAGTCCGTGGCCGGCCTGGCCGAGGGCATCCTGGAGTCCGTAAAGGACCCCAAGCCCCAGCCCCAGGAGGCCCCCAAGTCTGAGCACACCGCAGACCACGATATCCACTGAATCCAAATACAATAGCAAAGCACGCCGCAGTCTTGCGGCGTGCTCTTTGTATCAGTCTGTCCAGAGCACCGTCTCGGTGAGGCCATCCGGTGTGATTTCATAGCGGAGGAAGTAGTGGCGGGTCTCGTCTCCGAGCTTCTCGTTTGTGGTGATGTAGAGGACATTCCTGTCGCCGGATATTGGCACGTATCCCCGGAAGCTGTGAGGCTCCGGCAGCTCTGCCCGGAAGGACATGGGCAGCGGCCCCTTATAGAGGGTGGCGCCGTCCAGGTCACGAATCCAGATGTCATAGTCACCGGCGCCGCCTCGCCGTGAGCTGAGGGAATAAACAACGCCTGCGCCGCAGTATGCCAAATCGTACCCGTCGTCAGCTTCATCGCTGAAATCGTAAAGGAGCCTGTATTCCCCGCCCTCAATTCCCCAGATCTGGGTGCAGGAGCCGGTCTGTACTTCAACTGTTCCGAACCTCTCGGCCTCGTCCACCGTAAACCCAAAAACCGAGCGCTCCAGGTCCTCCCGACTGAGAAGTTCATTAATAACGCCGCTCTCCAGGTCACAGGAAAAGAGCTTTACGCCGTATCTTCCGCCGCCGAAGGAGGTTTTTGCCCCGATGTACAGCTTGTTGCCGTAGATAAAGTTGTTGTCCAGCTTACTGTAGGTTCCTACATTCTTTTCGCATATCAGCGTCCAATCGTCCTCAGAGTCATCCAAACCGGTCTTATATACCCTTGCGATATTCCGGGGATATCCGGCCGCAACCTCATTGTCAAAGCAGTAC
>JAFPTE010000053.1 GCA_017400415.1 Oscillospiraceae bacterium | reverse complement strand
GTGCCGCCGGAAAACTCCCAGTACGGGCTGATTGTAAAGGGCCTTGCTGCGGAGTACGGCGCCAGGCTTTTTCTGACGGACTCCGATTTGACTTTGAAAATCGGCCTTGCCTGTGTTAATATCTATGGGCCGGATCCCCAGGGCTCGGACTCCAACGACATGGGTATTGCTGCGCTCATTTCCCAGAAGGATTTCGACGTTCTCGTTACCGGCGATATGAGCGGCTGGCTTGAGGAGCGGCTTGCCCGGTCCAGGCACCTGCCGGATATCGAATGCCTTGTGGTGGGACATCACGGCTCAAAATACTCCACCACGGAGCGCTTCCTTATGGACATCACCCCGGAGGTGGGCCTTGTGAGCGTCGGAAGGGACAACAGCTACGCTCTGCCCTCCGGCGAGACCCTTGAGCGTCTCAGTCAGGCGGGGGTCGAGGTCTTCAGGACCGACGAATTGGGTACGCTGACCGTTACAAGCGGAGGAAAACTGACTTATGGCTGAAAAGACTGCGAAAAAAGAGAAAAATGACGGCGGCAGAGCCTACAAGGAGCTCCGGGAAGCCTTAAAGAACAGGGCGCCGAAACGCCTTTACGTGTTTTACGGAGAGGAGAGCTTCCTGCGGGAATGGTGCCTTGGCGAGCTGCGGAAGCTGGTTGCCAGGGGCACGGAGGAGTTCAACGACCGGAGATTTGACGGTAAGACCCTCTCTGTCGGCGAGCTTGCGGACGCTCTGGATATGGTGCCCATGTTTTCCGACTTCGTTCTGGTGGAGATCCACGACTTCGACTTTTCAAAGGCGGACGAGGACACAAGGGAGGGCCTTGCCCGGACTCTTGCGGATATCCCGGAGTATATGACCGTTGTCTTCGTATGCGATACCGTTGAATACAAGCTTGACGGCAGAATCGCATCTTACAGGAAGCTGAAGGCTCAGCTGACGGAGGTGGAGTTTGCCCATCAGGAGGAATCGGAGCTTGTGAAATGGGTAAAGCGCCATTTCAAGAGCAGGGGAAAGCTCATCGACAGCGATGGGGCGTCCTATCTGGTGTTCATAACGGACGGCCTCATGACAACCCTTACAGGGGAGATCGAGAAGCTCTCCTCATACGTCATCGGGGAGAACGTGACACGGAGTGATATTGATGCGGTTGTAACCCCGTCCCCGGACGCCAGTGCCTATAAGCTGGCATCGGCGCTTTTCAGAGGGCAGAGGAAAAACGCCGCAGCTCTGCTGGCGGACAGCTTTGCCATGGATATTCCTGCCCAGAGACTTCTCTATATCCTTGAGCTTAAGGCAAAGAATCTCCTTTGGGCCTATTATGTGAGGACCTCCGCCAAGGGCTGGGAGGATCTGAAGAAGCTTGCCGGCATAAGCTTTGAGCGGGAGGCCCAGGAGCTTTTCAACATGGTGCCAAAGCTCTCCCAGAAGTCCATAATGCGGCTTGTGACCATGTGCGCCGACACCGCTTACAGGCTCCAGTCCGGGGCCCCGGGCACAGACAACGAGAAGATGACGGAGCTCTGCATGGCTGTTCTGCGGGAGGTAGGCTGATTGGACAGGGTAGAGGAGATAATAGTCGTTGAGGGGCGCTATGATAAAAACACCCTTCTGCAGTGCGTTGACGCCACGGTAATCGAGACGGAGGGCTTCGGGGTTTTCAACAACCGTGAGAAGCTGGAGCTTATCCGCACTCTTTCAGAAGCAAGAGGCGTCATCATCCTGACGGATTCCGACGGCGCAGGCTTTCTTATCCGCAGCAGGCTCAAGGGCAGCCTTAACGGGCTGAGGGTGAAGGAGGCCTTTGTGCCGGATGTGTCCGGCAAGGAGAAAAGAAAAAAAGCCCCCTCCGCCGAGGGAAAGCTCGGGGTCGAGGGCATGGATAAGGCCGTAATTCTGGAGTCTCTCCGCCGGGCGGGGGCCACCTTTTCCGACGGAGCCAGGCAGGAGAGAGCGGGCATCACAAAGGCCGACCTTTTTGAGATGGGCCTTTCCGGAAGAAAGGACGCCGCAGAAAAGCGTTCCAGGCTGTGCCGTGAGCTGGGGATTCCGGAAAGGATATCCGCCTCCGGCTTTCTTGATGTAGTCAACGTTCTGCTTACTCCGGAGGAGCTGGCGGCTAAAGCCGCTCTTCTGTAATTGCGGCGGCTATGTTAGTTACCAGGAGGACTGCCAGCGGCATGCGGTAGAGCTCCACGGCTATGTAAAAGAGCTTGTATTCCCTTGCGGAGAAGGGCCCCGCAATCACTCCTGCAAGGAGAGAGGCAGCCAGCAGCACGCAGCTTACCGCCAGACCGGAGCGAATGAAAGCAAGGCTTTCTTTTTTAAGACACGAAAATCTCATTCAATCACCGCCTTCGGGCCGATTATACATTCGCCAAGGCGTTTATTCAAAAGAAAAAATCCGGAATTATTCCCATATATTAAAAAACCGGTGTACAATTTTCACATTATATGCTATAATAGCTCCATCTTTCCATCAAGATATACCGACGGAGGTTAGCTTATGAAATGTCCCTTCTGTGGCTTCGGTGAGAGCAAGGTTATTGACTCCAGGCCCAACGACGAAACAATCCGGCGCAGGAGAGAGTGCCTTTCCTGCGGCAAGCGCTTCACCACCTATGAGTTTGTTGAGCATATGCCCATCGTGGTTATCAAGAAGGACGGCACCCGTCAGTCCTTCGACCGGGTCAAGCTCATAAACAGCATGGTCCACGCCTGCGATAAGCGGCAGGTCAGCCTGGCGGATATTGAGGCTGCCGCTGACGAAATTGAGACCGAGCTCCAGAATTCCCTGGACAGAGAGGTGCCCTCCGCCAAAATCGGCGAGCTGGTCATGAAACGGCTGAAGGACCTGGACGAGGTTGCCTATGTGCGCTTTGCATCCGTCTACCGTCAGTTCAAGGATATCAACACCTTTATGGATGAGCTGAATAAGCTCCTGCTGGAGAAATGAAGAAGCTTCCGTTCTGGGCGAGGATAGTTATTATCCTCGCCGTTCTCGCTGTCATAAGCGTATGCTGGGAGGTCGTTTCCTCCCGCAATACTCATCTCGTTGCCTTCAAGCGCAGCCTTGTTCACGGGCTGCTGGGCTTCTCCAACGAAGACGTCCGGGCCGAAACTCTGGGCCTGGCCTCCGGCTATACCGTAAAGGAGCTGGAGGGCATGCGCCTTTATGAGCATGACTCCGGAGTGAGGCTCGTTAACTACATCGACGGCTACCAGATAGACCTTCCCGGCAGGGCGGAGGCTGATACCTCCATGTCCGGCCTGTACACCACGGTAAAGGGCTCCGGCTACAGCGTGACCATTTCCAGAGAGACCGCAACCTATGCGGGCATGAAGGACGTCATCACCTCCGAGCTGGCCACCTTTGCACCGTTTCTTTTCCGGTCCGAAGGGGTAAAAAACCATGTTGAGTGGTATGAGTACCGCTTTCTTCTCAATGAGGACTGGCAGAGAAACAACCGTGTAAGCGTTTCCAGGAGCCAGGGAAAGAACGGCGAGCTTCTCATAAGCGCATATCTTTCGGACTCGGCAAGCGTTCAGTATCCCTGCTGGCTCCACGCCGTAAGATACACGGACGGCAGAGAGTATATCCGTATGTGCTTCCGGTTTGAAAACCGTGAGCTGGAGTCGGCCCTCTCCGCTGCCGCCCAGTCGGTCCGGGTATTCGACCCTGTGGGCGAGAGGAAGGTCGCCCGCTCCTTCGGCTCGGGACAGTATACCGGCAATGATTCCGCCGCCGCAAAGCTTTATGAGTCTGTAAAAGCCTCCGACAGCCTCATCTGGGGCGTTTATGCAACTGATATCTATGAGACCGGAATCTCCGAAACCGTTCCCGCTCTGGAGAAGAAGCTGGACTACTCCTTCGGCGCCGTGCTCTGCTATATCCATCTGGATATGCCCTTTCCCACCGGGTTTATGGAGAAGGTTTATGAGTCCGGCAAAATCGTTGAGCTGACGCTGCAGACCACCTATAACAACAACACCGATCTGACGGCTTCGTCGCCCCTTCTGGACATATACACCGGCAGGGCAGATGATGTTGTACGCTCCATCGCCAGGGATGCGGCAGCCTGGGGCAAGCCCTTCCTTTTCAGACTGAACAACGAGATGAACTCCGACTGGACCAGCTATTCCGGCGTTGTCAATATGTGCGACCCGGAGGTCTACGCCGGCGCCTGGCGGAGAGTATTTGAAATATTCAGAGAAGAGGGTGCGGATAACTGCCTGTGGATCTGGAATCCCCATGACCGCTCCGCTCCTCCTGCCCGGTGGAATGACGGCCTGGCCTTTTGGCCCGGGGAGGAGTATGTGCACCTTCTGGGCGTTACCGGCTACAATAACGGCACCTATTACACCCAGAACGCAGAGAAATGGCGGAGCTTTTCGGAAATCTATGACGGCATACAGGCTGAATACAGCCCCTATTTTTCCGGTTATCCCTGGATTATAACCGAGTTCGCCTCCTCCGGCATCGGCGGAGACAAGGCTGCGTGGATTGAAGAAATGTTTGCCCGTATGGGTGATTACAAAAACATCAAGATAGCCGTGTGGTTTTCCTCTGCGGACTATGACGGCGAGACTCCTGCCCGCACCTACTGGCTGGATGAGACAGCCGAGACCGTTGAGGCCTTCCGCCGGGGGCTTCATAAATAACCTTATGACCGCAGATTTATTTCTGCGGTCTTATAATATGCCCTTCAGGCTCAGCTTTTCTCCCTCAGCCATGCTGATAAGCTGCTGCCGCAGCTTTTGTGCCTCAATCTGAATCTGCTCCGGCCGGCCCGAGGCCATGGCAGAGGATAGGGAATAGAGGCTTTCCGTAATGCCGTCCAGTATTCTGTGGTCCATGAAGCAGGCCAGAAGTCTGCTTCGGCTTTCCCAGATTTCCATGGCCCTGTTCATTTCTGCCGCAGCCGCTGCGGTGTTATCTGCCATGCAGATGCGGTCAATGCACTCACCCAGCTCTGCCGCCGCCGCCTGGGCTGACCGGCCGGAAACGGCGGTGACCATCAGCATAAGCGCAAGAGATACGGCGGCAAAAAGCTCCTTTTTCATTTCTTTTCCTCCAGAAAGATAACTCCGGCAGTGTCAAGGGTCATCAGATACACCTGGGAAGGGGAGCTGCAGCCGTTTTTTGCCAGCGTTTTCCGAAGCCATACCTCATTTTTTCCCAGACGCCGCAGGTTGTCTGTAATGGTCCTGCCCTGAGAAATAACGACCAGGGGAATGCCCGGCTCCGGGACCTGCAGCCCGAGCTGCTCCCCGGTGGCGGGGGAGAACCTGTCGTAGAGCCGGACACTCAGATTTCCGCTGGGCTCCAGAATCGCCCTTCGCACCTGGCCTATGTCCCATACCCCCAGCTTCCGGAGCTCCGACAGAAGCTCCTCCGGAGTGATCCGGTTATTCTGCATTTCGGCTTGGGCTATTTTGCCGTCTTCAATCAGAACGGAGGGCTTTCCGTCCAGAAGGGCCTTGAGCCTGAGGCTTTTCAGCGAGAGCCCGGACAGAAGAATCTGACAGCAGAGAAGTATTATAACCGGAAAGATTCCGTTCAGCAGAGGCTGGCTGTTATCCTCCAGAGGCTGGGAGGCCAGATTGGCGGCCAGCAGCGCCACCACCAGCTCAACAGGCTCCAGCTCCCCAAGCTGGCGCTTGCCCATTATCCGCATTGAAACAATGAGCAGAAGGAAGACGATAAGTGTCCTTATATATGCTGTAATCATAGGTGTATTTTTAGAGTTTTGGACAAATATATTCATCTGTCAGACCGGAAAAACATTGACTATGGGGATTAATTCGGGTATAATGCAAAAAGGAAATGTTCGGGTGCGGCAAGGTCGGTGGTAATATGAAGTCCGGTTACAGTGCCTTGAAGCTGCTGACTTATCTGACCCAGCTGGGAATAAGCGTTGCGGCGCCTCTTGTAATATTTATCGTCGGCGCCCTCTGGCTTCGGGAGAAGTTTTCTCTCGGCAGCTGGATAGTGCTCCTGGGCGTCGTTCTCGGCCTTATGGGCGCGGCGGGCGGCTTCGTCACAAACCTGCGTACAATGAAACGCCTGGCAGACAGGCAGGAGAAGCAGGAAAGCAAAATCTCTTATAACGATCACAGGTAAGGTAGTTTTCATGCAGAATAAAGCTGCAATCAATCAGATACTGCGTGTCAGCCTGGCCGCCCTTATACTGACCGGTGCCATGCTGGCGGTGTACGCCCTTATTGGCAGGCTGACCGTGAACGTTATCGGCGGAGCCCTGTTCGGCTATGTAATGAGCGTGGCCAACTTCTTTGCCCTGAGCGTAACGGTCTCCCGGGCGGCAGACAGAGTACAGGCAGGGGAGAGCCCGGCCTCCTGCGCCGGTTCCGTCCGTGTATCTTCTGCCGTAAGGCTGATAGTACTGCTGGTAATCTATTTTATTGTCCTGAAGTTTTCGCCCCTGGACCCTCTGGCGTCCGTTATTCCGCTGCTTCTTATGCAGATCGCCATCCGGGTTACGGAGTTTTTCAGAAAGGAGGATGAGTCGTGAACGGTCCGAAGATTTATTTCACCATACCGATTCTGGGGGGGATACCCATAACCTCCACAACCGTCTCCTCCTTCGTTGTGATGCTTATTATCTGCACTGCGGCCTTCATTCTGGGGCGCAATCCCCAGAAGCGCCCCGGCACCCGCCAGGCCCTGGCCGAAAAATTCGTGGAGTGGATGTATTCCCTGGTGGAGGACACCATGGGCAAGCACAACTCCTACTGGACCCCATACATAGCGGCACTCTTCCTGTCCTCCATCCTTGGCACCTATATCGGCATGACGGGCTTTTTAAGGGCCGCCACCTCGGACCTGTCCACCACCGTCACCTGGGCCCTGATGACCAGCGTACTGTGCTGGGCCTGCTCCATCCGTGAAAACGGCTTTCTGGGCTGGCTCAAGGGCTTTGCGGACCCGGTGCCCGTTATGCTCCCCATGAACATCGTCAGCGAGATCGCACAGCCTGTATCCATGGCCTTCCGTCACTTCGGCAACATTATGGGCGGCGGCGTTCTCATGAGCCTTCTTTACTCCGCCCTCAGCACCACCTCCGCTGCGGTCATTGGTCTCATTAAGGGCAGCAGCCTGGCTGTGGAAATCGCCGTGATAGCCGTCGGCGCTGCGCTTCTGGCCTATGGGTTCGTGAAAAACAAGCTGGTGGGCAAGATTTTCGGCGTTCTTCTGGGCCTTCTGGGCCTGGCTGCCCTCCTTGAGACTCTGGGGGTCATGACCGGTATGCCGGTGCTGGCACTGGGCATCCCCGGCGTTCTCAGTATTTACTTTGATATATTCTCCGGCCTTGTGCAGGCTCTGGTGTTCAGCCTTCTGACCATGGTCTACGTAGGCAACGCCTGCCCGCCCCATGAGACGGAGAACAATATAAACAAGCAATAAGAATTTTCAGGAGGAAAATTATTATGGAACAAGCTATCATCAAAGCTGCCTGCGCCATCGGTGCAGGACTCTGCATGGGCATCGGTGCTATCGGCCCGGCTCTGGGCGAGGGCAACGCCGTGGGCAAGGCTCTTGAGGGCATGGCCCGCCAGCCTGAGGCGGCATCCAATCTCCGTACCAACATGATTCTGGGCTGCGCCATTACCGAGTCTACCGGTATCTACTCTCTCGTTATTGCACTGCTTCTCATGTTCCTTTTCCCCGGCGTGTGATTTGCATAGACCCCGCATTGAATTTGGGAAAGGAGCAGTGATCTATGGATGGTTTTGAAGCCATAATCGGCGTTAATCCGTGGACGGCGCTTTTCACCCTCCTCAATATGCTCATTACCTTCTACATATTGAAGAAGCTGCTTTTCGGCCCGGTGAAAAAGATGATCGACGAGCGCAAGGCGGAGGTCGATGATGCCTACGCAAAAGCGGACCAGGCCCGTCAGGAGGCTTCGGAGCTCCAGGATAAGTATAACCGCCTGATGGACGGGGCGAAGGCCGAGCGTGACGGAATAATCCGTGAGGCTGTATCCCGCGCGGAAAAGCGTGAGGCGGAGATTATTTCCGAGGCCAAGGCCTCCGCTGCGGATATAAGAGCCAAGGCCCAGTCCGATATCCGGCAGGAGAAAAAGAAGGCCCTCAATGAGGTCAAGAACCAGATTTCCGGCATATCCCTTGAAATCGCCGGCAAGGTCTGCGAAAAGGAGATAGACGGGGATAAGTACCAGTCCCTGGTGGATGAGTTTATCTCCAACATCGGTGAAGCGTCATGACGGCAGAGGAGAAGGTCTACGGCCAGGCTCTGTTCGGACTTTGCCTTGACGAGGGCAGGGAGGATGAGGTCCTGACCCAGCTCAGAGCCGTCACGGCAATTTTTGAGGAGAACCCGGATTATTACAGGCTTCTCAGCCTCCCCTCCGTCACAAGAGCAGAGCGCATAGCTGCATTGGACGAGAGTCTGGGCGGAAGGGTGGACGAATATCTGCTCAACTTCCTGAAGCTCCTGTCCGACAAAGGGCTGATCCGCTCGCTGAAGGGCTGCCTTGCTGCCTATGAGGCTTATTACAACGCCGAAAAGGGCATCCTGCCCGCCAGAGCCGTAACCGCAAGGCCCATGACCGAAGATGAGCTGGCCAGGCTACGGGAAAAGCTTGAGAAGATGACCGGCAAAACCGTTAAGCTCTCCTGCGAGACGGACCCCTCTCTCCTGGGAGGAGTGCGCCTTTATATGGACGGCAAGGTGTATGACGGCACGGTCCGTCAGCGTCTGCGCCAGATTGAAAAGGTCCTGGCGGAGACCGTTATCTGATATCCAAATCTGACATTTTGGAGAATGAAATGGAACTGAAACCTGAAGAGATAACCAGAATCATACGCTCTCAGATAAAATATTATGAGCCCAGAATCGAGGAGAGCGAGACCGGCACCGTTATCCTGGTGGGCGACGGCATTGCAAGAGCCTCCGGGCTCCGCAGCTGCCTTATGAACGAGCTGGTGGAGTTTTCCAACGGTGAGATGGGCATGGCCCAGAACCTGGAGGAGAACACCGTCTCCATCGTTATCCTGGGCACCGACAGCGGCATCCGGGAGGGCGACAGCGTCCGAAGGACCGGCAAGGTGGTCTCTGTCCCCGTAGGCGAGGCCTTCATCGGCCGTGTGGTAAACGCTCTGGGCGCACCTATCGACGGCAAGGGCGAGATTGAGGCCGCCGGGTACAGACCCATAGAGTCTCCGGCACCGGGCATCATCCAGCGCAAGAGCGTCTCCGTGCCCCTCCAGACCGGCATCAAGGCCATCGACTCCATGATACCCATCGGCAGGGGCCAGCGTGAGCTTATCATCGGCGACCGCCAGACCGGTAAGTCCACCATCGCCCTTGATACCATCATCAACCAGAAGGGGCAGAACGTCATCTGCATCTATGTGGCCATCGGTCAGAAGCGCTCCACTGTGGCCCAGGTGGTGGCCAATCTGGAGGCCGCCGGCGCCATGGACTACACGATAGTTGTCAGCGCCACCGCCTCCGAGCTGGCGCCCATGCAGTACATTGCTCCCTATTCCGGCTGCGCCATGGGCGAGTATTTCATGCAGCAGGGCAAGGACGTGCTGGTAATATATGACGACCTTTCAAAGCATGCCGTGGCCTACCGTGCCATATCCCTGCTTATCCGTCGGCCTCCCGGACGTGAGGCCTACCCCGGCGACGTTTTCTATCTCCACTCCAGGCTCCTGGAGCGGGCAGCCCGCATGGCTCCCGAGTACGGCGGCGGCTCCCTGACCGCCCTGCCAATCATCGAGACCCAGGCCGGAGACGTCTCCGCCTATATTCCCACAAACGTCATTTCCATAACCGACGGCCAGATATTCCTTGAATCCGAGCTCTTCCACGCCGGCATCATGCCTGCTGTGAACCCGGGCATCTCCGTTTCCCGAGTGGGCGGCAACGCACAGATAAAGGCCATGAAGAAGGTTGCAGGCTCCCTGAAGCTCATCTACTCCCAGTATCGTGAGCTCCAGAGCTTTGCACAGTTCGGCTCCGACCTGGACAAGGATACCAAGGAAAGGCTGGACCACGGCGAGAGGATAGTCGAGGTCCTCAAGCAGAAGAACGGCGCCACCATTCCGGCAGAGCTCCAGGTCTGCATCTTCTACGCCGCCACCAAGGGCTACCTGAAGAATGTTGCCGTTAAGGACGTGGCAGCATACGAAGCCGAGCTTTACGATTACATGCGCTCTGCCGGCAGCGATATTGCCGAGGCTATAAAGACCACGGGCGCACTGACTCCGGAAATTGAGGAGAAGCTGTCCGGCGCTCTTGAGGCATTTACCGATAAATTCATCAAGTCAAGGTAAGGGGAAGCTGAAATGGCCGGTATTTCCATGAAGGATATCAAGCTGCGCATCCGCAGCATGGAATCCACAAAGCATATAACCAAGGCCATGGAGATGGTGGCTGCCTCCAAGCTCCGCAGGGCCGAGGAAAACGCCAAGAGGACCCGCCCTTATTTTAACCTCATCTATGACACGGCCAAGGTCATCGCCGCCCAGGACAGCGAGTTTTCTTCGCCGTTTCTCCTTGAGCGGCCTGTGAAAAAGTCCCTTTACATTGTCGTTGCGGGCGACAGAGGTCTTGCAGGCGGGTATAACCACAATGTTTTTTCCCTGTTTGAGGAGAACGCACCGAAGTCCGTTTCCGTTCTGCCCATCGGGAAGAAGGCAGTGGAGTATTTCACAAACCACGGGTACGAGATTTGGTCCAACGCCTATCCCGTGGCGGCGGAGCTCTCCATAAGCGACTCCTTCACCCTGGCAAATGCTGCCTGCGACGCCTTTCTCAAGGGCGAGTTTGACGAGATTTTCATGGATTACACAAGCTATGAATCCGTCCTCACCCAGACGCCCAAGCTCATAAAGCTCCTGCCCCTGGAAAAGGACAGGGGAGAGGTGCCCCAATCCAACGACATCACGCTCTATGAGCCCGACGGCGAGACGGTTTTCAACAGAATCATTCCCGAGTATCTGGGCGGAGTCTGCTACGGCGCGCTCTGCGAGTCCGAGGCCTCCGAGCAGGCGGCCCGGCGCAACGCCATGGATTCCGCCACAAAGAACGCCCAGGAGATGATTGACGACCTGAGCCTTAAGTACAACCGTGCCCGCCAGGGCGCCATTACCCAGGAAATCACCGAAATCGTGGCCGGGGCCGACGCCTGACGCTGCGGTATTCAAGAAAATCAGCACACGGGGGAAAGTTATGCAAGTAAGAGCTGTAGGAAAGGTTACGGAAATCCTTGGCCCTGTCCTCGATATCCGCTTTGAGGACGGGCAGATTCCCAACCTTCTCAACGCCGTTACCATCGAGTACGGCGGGAAAAAACTGACCTGTGAGGTTATGCAGCACATCGGCGACAATGTGGCCCGCTGCATCGCCATGGGCTCCACGGACGGTCTGTGCAGAGGCATTGACGCCGTCGACACCGGTAGCCCCATTACCGTGCCGGTAGGCGAGGAGTGCCTCGGCAGAGTCTTCAATCTGCTGGGTGAGCCTGTGGACGATATGCCCGCTCCGGAGGTCAAGGAGCGCTGGCCCATTCACCGCCCTGCTCCCGCTTATGACGAGCAGGAGGGTGCCACCGAGATCTTTGAGACCGGCATCAAGGTCGTGGACCTTATCTGCCCCTATGCCAAGGGCGGCAAAATCGGCCTGTTCGGCGGCGCCGGAGTGGGCAAGACCGTGCTTATTATGGAGCTTATCCACAATATCGCCACCCAGCACGGCGGCCTTTCCGTGTTCACCGGCGTCGGTGAACGCACCAGAGAGGGCAACGACCTTTATAACGAGATGAAGGAATCCGGAGTCATCTCCAAAACCGCCCTGGTCTACGGACAGATGAACGAGCCCCCCGGAGCCCGTATGCGGGTAGGTCTTTCCGGTCTGACCATGGCAGAGTATTTCCGTGACGTCAAGAATCAGGACGTTCTGCTCTTCATCGATAATATCTTCCGCTTTACCCAGGCCGGCTCCGAGGTCTCCGCACTTCTGGGCCGCATGCCCTCCGCCGTGGGCTATCAGCCTACGCTGGCAACGGAGATGGGCGCCCTGCAGGAGCGCATCACCTCCACCAAGAAGGGCTCCATCACCTCCGTCCAGGCGGTCTACGTCCCCGCCGACGACCTGACGGACCCGGC
>JAFPTE010000052.1 GCA_017400415.1 Oscillospiraceae bacterium | reverse complement strand
GCCCCAGAATGTGCAGCTCCGTCATGGGCAGAGGGCGGCCTACGGTCAGGCGGCGCTTCTCCCGGTCCTCAGTCTCCCCGGCGCCGGTTATGCCCACGCACTCGCTCATGCCGTAGACCGGCAGGAGCTTCAGCCCCAGGGTGGCCTCGATATAGCCGAACTGCTCCGAGCTGAGCGGTGCGCCGCCCACGACGCCCACCCGCAGGGAGCTCAGGTCAAGGTCCAGCTTCTCCTTGGCCCGGCTAATGGCCAGGGCGTAGGAGGGCACCCCGTCCAGCCTGGTGACGCCGTGCCTTTCCATAAGGGGCGCCACAGTCTCCGGGTCCGTGGAGGGCGGGAACAGCACCGGGTAGCCCATGTAAATGCCCATCATGATGACGGCCAGGCCGAAAACATGGTTTATGGGCAGCACCTCCATGGACACGTCGGAGGGCAGGTAGCAGCCGGAGGCGGAGAAGTTCCGGATGTGGTTCATGAAATTGTACTGGCTCAGGGTGACCGCCTTGGCGGAGCCCGTGGAGCCGGAGGTGAAGATGATCAGGGCCGGGGCCATGGGGTCCGTTTTTTCCGGCTCCGGGCCGGTGCGGGCTCCGGGGCCCTCCACGGCTATGGGCTCCTGCCCCGCCGGGCCTGCGAGCACCCAGCCCCCGTTGGAGGAAAGGGACAGGCCGGCGGCCTCGTTTGTCAGAACGAAGTCCGGCTCAAAGGGGGTGCCCACGTCGGAGATGAACTGCCGGGCGGCCTTGTGGGGGTCCGTCATGGCCACCAGGGCCCCGGTCATGAGGGAGGCCAGGAGCATCAGGGCCCCGTCCACGCTGCGGACGGTCCGGAGGGCCAGGCTCCTGCCGGGCCCCAGGCCCAGGCTCCGGAGCTTTTCGGCCAAGGCACAGCACTCGCCGTAGGCCCCGGCCGCAGTATAGGTGCGGTTTTCGTCAAAAAACAGCCTTTTTTCCGGCTGCCGGCAGGCGTATTCCCGGAAATATGCGGCGATTTCCTTTTTCTCCGGTCTCATGGCGTCATCCACATTTCCGGGCAGGCGAAGTCCCACTCCACCGCCTCCAGAAGGTCGTACACATGGCGGCCGTCCGTGGCGGCGTGGTTTACGGTGACGGCGCAGGGCATCAGAATCTGGCCGTCCTCCTGCTCCTGGTACTTCCCCAGGGTTATGACAGGCAGGAAGTAGTTCCTGGCGTTTTTCAGGCTGAAGGAGAAGGCGTCAAAGTCCATATAGGGCATGACGGAGATATTGTACACGTTCTCCGGCGCCTCACGGGGGTACACGTCCGCCGGGTCACGCTCCGGCTTTTCGGCCTCCGCCAGGTAGCGGTCATAGAACTCAATATAGTCCGGGGTGTACTCTATGGTGTGGAAGGAGAAGTTGCCGTCCTGCCGCAGCACCGGGTAAAGGGGGTGCAGGCTGTCCCAGTGGCCCAGCTGCCCCTCATGGAAGGCCAGGGTGAAGGCCTCCGAGGCCGCAAGGTTTTTGGTGAAGACCCAGTACAGGGCCGGCACCAGCTTCACCGCCAGCCTATGGGCGTACTCCACGGTGTTGGAGATGTCGATGCGCTTGGTGGTGGAAAACATGGTGGTGGTCCACTGCTCCGTATAGAGCTTGTAAATGCCCCGGCGGGGCCAGATTTCCATATCAAGAGGGGTAAAGGTATCCATACGGCTCTCCTTCGCACAGTTTTACGGATAACATTTTATCAGAAAACCGGCCTATGTCAAGGGAAAACCGCTTGACGGCAGGATACGGCCCGTTTATAATGGTGAAAAACCCTGGGAGGCGCTATATGCGAGAGATTAATGCAGGCGACATCACCGCAGCGGTGGAGGCCCTGTGCATCCGGGCGG
>JAFPTE010000051.1 GCA_017400415.1 Oscillospiraceae bacterium | reverse complement strand
CTGACCTGCTGGTCAGCATGGCGGGAGTCAACGCCCAGCTTCACGTGAAGCTCAACGGTCTCGTCGAACTTGGCCTTGGAGGTCTTGGTGACCAGGTCAAAGGCCTCGGCGGGCTCGTAAGCGGTGTACTTATCGTAGAGCTTCTGGCTCTCTTTATAATTCTTGCCTCTGAACATTTTCTCAGCCCTCCTCTACGACGATGCCCATGCTGCGGGCGGTACCGGCGATCATGGACTCAGCAGCCTCGATGGAGCCGGCGTTCAGGTCCTTCAGCTTGGTCTCGGCGATCTTGCGGATCTCGCTCTTGGGAAGACGGGCAACCTTGTCCTTCTGGGGGACGCCGGAGCCCTTCTCGATACCGGCGGCCTTCTTCAGAAGGACAGCGGCAGGAGCGGACTTGGTGACGAAGGTGAAGCTTCTGTCAGAGTAGACAGTGATAACAACAGGGGTGATAAGGCCCATATCGGCCTTGGTGCGCTCATTGAACTCCTTGGTGAAGGCGCCGATGTTGACGCCGTGCTGACCAAGAGCGGGGCCCACGGGGGGAGCAGGGGTTGCTCTGCCGGCGGGAATCTGGAGCTTGATAATACCAGTAACTTTCTGTGCCACTTTAAGTGAACCTCCTAATAAAGATGTGGTTATTTGGCGGGCTCAGGGAGCCCTCCCACGTTCCGGCGGATTAATCCTCTGCCGGCTCCAGCTCGGAGAAATCGAGCTCCACGGGAGTCTCTCTTCCGAACATGGACACGGCCACGCGGGCCGTCTTTTTCTCCTTGTCCATCTCCTCCACGATGCCGAAGAAGCCCTCCAGTGCGCCGTCCGTCACACGGACACGGCTGCCGACCTCGAAATCAACGTGAAGCTCAAACTTCTCCACGCCCAGGTCCTGGATTTCCTTCTCGCTCAGGGGGATGGGCTCATTGCCGCTGCCGACGAAGCCGGTGCAGCCTCTGGTGTTGCGGACCAGGTGCCAGCTCTCATCGGTCAGGACCATTTTCACGAGGACGTAGCCGGGGAAAACCTTGCGCTCCACGGTTTTGGAAACGCCGTCCTCAATCTCCGTAACGGTTTCCATGGGGATGTTGACCTCGTGGATCAGGTCCCGCATTTTCCGGTTTTCGGAGGATTTCATAATGGTGTCGGCCACCGCATTCTCATAACCGGAATAGGTGTGGACGACGTACCACTTTGCGCCTTCTGCCATTTACCCGTACCCTTATGCGCCGAAGAGGTTGATGAGGAGACGGATGAGCTGGCCGGCCAGCAGGTCGATTCCGCCCAGGACGATGCCGGAGACGGCGACCATGAAGATGACCACCAGGGAATTATTGGTGACCTGCTTGGGGGTGGGCCAAACTACCTTTTTGAGTTCGGACTTCATGCCCCGGAACCAATCGGCAAGCCGCTCGGTCCATTTTTTCTTTTCAGCTGTTGCCATTTCGTACTCTCCCTTCCTTACTTCGTCTCCGTATGCAGTGTGTGCTTACGGCAGAAACGGCAGTACTTCTTAAGCTCCAGCTTGTTAGAAGTGTTTTTCTTGTTCTTCGTGGTGTTGTAATTCCTCTGCTTGCACTCGGAGCAGCGAAGAACGATTTTGACTCTGTTTTCAGCAGCCATGTTTGCGGCACCTCCTATTTATTGCCTCCCTGCCGTTATACTCAGTTTGGGCACACGAAAAGAGCCCGCCCTGCGGCAGGTAGAGGTATTCTACCACACAGGCGGGCCCAAGTCAACACAAAATTTGCAAAAAATCCATCTTTTTCGGGAGTTTTTCTTGGTATTTAATCGCAGGGCGGGAAATTGATCCGCTCCTCCTCCACCACAAGAGGACGATTCATGACTCTGGCATTTATGCTCATGACGTACTCACCCAGGAAGCCCAGAAATGCCAGCTGGACCCCTCCCATAAAGAACACGGCAATCATCATCGGCGCATAGCCTGCGGTAAAGCTGTTCCAGAAGAGCAGCTTGGCAAACAGATAAAACAGCCCTATCAGAAAGCTTATTCCCGCAATGATGAAGCCGAAGAAGGTGGCCACCCTAAGCCCCGCCTTTGTGTAGCTTGTGAAGCTGAGCATGGCTGCGTCATAGAGTGAGTACCAGTTATTATGGGTTTTTCCGGCACGGCGCTGGGGCTGCTCATACTCTATTTCCCTGCGCTCCGGCCCGAGCTCGGCAACGATTCCCCTGATGAAGGGCGTAGGGTCCTTAAGCTCACGGAGAGTCTGAACGAAGCTCTTGTCATAGAGGCCGAAGCCGGTGAACTGCTCAATCTGGTCGGTGCTGCTCATCTTTTTGATAAGCTTATAATAGCGCCCACGCAGCCAGTAGACAAAGGGGTTTTCCTTGCTTTTTGTCTTTCTGCCGATGACTATTTTATAGCCCTCTTCCCAGGCTGCCACAAAATCCGGGATAAGCTCCGGCGGATCCTGAAAGTCGGCGCACATGGTAATTGTGCAGTCGCCGGTGGTCTGCAGCATGGCATAATAGGGAGAGTTGAACTGGCCGAAGTTCTTTACGTTGAAGATAGCCTTAACACGCTCATCCCCCGCACAGATCTCACGGATAATCTCCCGGGTGCGGTCCTGGCTTTTGTTATCAATAAAAAGAATCTCATAGTCATAAGGCAGGCTCAGCAGCTGTCCCTTTACCGCCTCATAGATTGCTCTGACATTATCTTCCTCATTATAGCAGGGAATCATAACAGAGATTGTCTTTTTCTCAACCACGGTGCATTCTCCTGACGTATTCAATCGTTTTCCGGATACCCTCTTCAAAAGCCACAGCCGGTTCAAAGCCAGTATCATTCTTTAAGGCCGTGATATCCGCTTCCAGGTGCATAACCTGGTTATCACCATAGGGCATTTCTCCGAAGCCAAGGGGCAGGGACGGGTCAACGGCGTCCCGCAAAGCGGTGACATACTCTTTCAGGGGTTTTGCATGCCCGCTCCCAAGGGGATAAACTGCACCGCTTTTCCCTGACAGGGCAAGGGCAAAAAGCGCCTGTGCCGCATCGCCCGAATAGAGATAATCCCATATCTGCTCACCGGCTGTCAGAGGCATTCTCTCGCCCTTCAGCAGCCTGTCTATGGTGCTCATAATCATGGAGCCCATACCGTCCCAGGGACCGTATACACTCAGAATACGGGGCCAGATATGGTCAATTCCAAGTATTTCACACTCAGTACGGCTCATCTGTCCTGCGCACAGCTTAGCCATGCCGTAGCCGTTTTCCGGAAAGCATGGTGTATCCGGCGTCAAGGCATGCCCAACACGGCCGTACTCCGCCTGGCTTCCCGCGCCGACGAACACGGAGCAGCCAAGGCTCTTTGCGGCACGGACCGCATCAACGGTATGCTGAATGTTTCTTATCTGGGCGTCCATATCGTTCCGGCCCACTCCCGTGGTCTTTTCCCAGGCAAGGTGAAAAAAGGCGTCGGCCTGCACGCCGCCCGTCAGGTGCAGAAGCTCCCCCAAGCGTGACACATCACAGAAGACGGTCTGCACCCCGCGGATATGCTCAAGGTTGGCAGCCCTGCAGCTCCCCGGCCTGACCACGGCATAAACCATGATTTGTTTTTCTGCCAGCAGCCTGCAGAGGGCAGCGCCGACAGCGCCGGTCGGTCCGGTGACGACAGCGGATTTTATGCTTCTCATTCTTCATCCACCATTGGTATAAACATCTGCTTTTTCAGCTCTTCTCTCGGCAGGAACGGTGCCAGGTCCTCCAACGGAGGGCTGACCAGTGTTCCGTCCGGAAGGCGCTTTGTACTGCTTTTCGGCTCCCACACCTGCTCCGTATCTGTAAAGATCTCCGTGAAGACCGGACCGTCCAGCTCCAGCACTGCATCTACCACGCGCTTCATTTCCGAATTGCTGTGAGCGGAAAAATAGCGGTAGCCGAAGGCCTCTGCTATTTTTTTGAAATCCGGGAAGGACAGGTCCCCCGATTCAGGGCCGATGCCGACAAAGTTGCGGTTGAACAGGTTTGTCTGGGTTATCCGTATGGAGTGATAGCCGCTGTTGTTTATGAGAAATACTTTAATCGGCAGCCGGTTTGTAAGAATCGTCTGCAGCTCCTGGAGGTTCATCATTATGGAGCCGTCACCCTCCAGGCAAACGGTCTCTCCCCTTCCGCCGCCGATGCAGGTACCGATTGCCGCAGGAAGTCCGTAGCCCATGGAAGCGACAGCGCTGTTGTTTGCCAGACGGCTGCCCTTCCGGATCACATACGCCTGGTGCCCCACGACGCAGCAGGCGCCATTGGATACTGCAGTCAGGCTGTTCTCGGGAAGGCGGGAGCTGAGATAACGGATAAAGGCATAGACATTGGCTGTTTTTCCGTTCTCTGCCCAATGCTTCTCCTGTACAACGGGATAATCGTGCTTCCACCGCCTGCAGCTCCCGAGCCAATCGGTTCCATGAAAGACATGATTCTCAGCCGCCTTATCAAGCTTTTTAAGGAAGTCCCGGGCGTCCGCCCAAATGGGCAGCTCCACATGGAGCGTGGGCTTTTTCAGCTCACCCCGGTCGATATCCACCATGATTACCTGGGCGCCTCGTGCCCAGGTCTTCCAGTTATAGCCCACCTGTCGGATGGAGATGCGTGTTCCCACTGCCAGAATCAGATCCGCATTCTGAATTGCCCAGTTGCCGGGTCTGTCCCCCATATTGCCTGCACGGCCGCAATACAGAGGGTGTTCGTCTTCAATGAGATCCACTGCGTTCCAATATGTTACAACCGGAATATTCAGCTTCTCAAGGACAGAGCGGAATTCGGCATAGGCGCCCGACAGGCGGATGCCGTAGCCCGCATGGAACACGGGACGCTTTGCCGCCCTGATTTTATCCAGCACGGTTCTTACCAGAGCTTCATCCACAGGGGGCGGCAGCAGGGCGTCATCCTCAGCGGAATCATAGCCCTTCAGCTCCTCGGTCTCTATATAAGAGCCCTGATAGTTCACCGGTATATCCACCCAGACAGGTCCAGGGCGTCCCGTTGTGG
>JAFPTE010000050.1 GCA_017400415.1 Oscillospiraceae bacterium | reverse complement strand
GTCGGCAGTCCACCTGGCGGTAGTCCCAGGTGTCGTAGCCGTGGGTGCCGCTCTGGAAGACCGGGCCCAGATAGACCGCCGTTGCCCCCAGGTCCTTAGCCTGGCGGAGCCACTTTTCCCCGTCCCGGAGCCGGTGACAGAGCACCCCGTCGTTCTCGTGGGGGGCGCCCAGGGCACCCAGGGGATAGATTGAATAGAGAATAGCCTCGTCATACCACATAACGCAGCCTCCGAAAGTGCATTTTTCCGTATTCTACCAGATAAATGGCCCCTTGGCAATGTTCAAGCGGAGAGTTTTATGGTATAATGGATAAAAAATAAGGAGGCCATATGATGCGAAAACCGCCCTTTCTGCGGCCGGGCCTGCCGTTGGGCCTGACAGCTCCGTCCTTCGGCTGCGTCACGGAGCCATATAAGTCCCTTTTTGAATCTGCCCTGCAGCGCTTTAACCACATGGGTCTGCCCACCATCGAGGGGCCCAACTGCCGCCTTTCCCGGGGCGTGGGCATCTCCAACCTGCCGGAGAAGTGCGCCTCCGAGCTTATGGAGCTCATGCTGAGCCCCATGACCCAGGGGGTCCTGTCCGTGGCCGGCGGGGAGCTCATGTGCGAGATCCTGCCCTATCTGGACTTCGCTGCCCTGGCCACGGCGCCGCCCAAGTGGTTTATGGGCTACTCGGACAACACCAATTTCGGCTTTCTCTACGCCACTCTGTGCGAGACCATGAGCGTTTACGGCCCCTGCGCCCAGAGCTACGGCGCCCGGGAGCTGCACCCCTCCCTAACTGACGCCATGGACCTGCTCTGCGGCCGGAAGAACACCTTTTACGGCTACGGCAGATGGCAGCGGGAGAGCCTCCAGACCCCGGATAACCCTCTGGAGCCCTATAATCTGACGGAGAAGACCCGGTACAGGATTTTTAACGGAGATAAGGACAGCGCCCTGCTTACGGGCCGTTTCCTGGGCGGCTGCGGGGATATACTTGTGAATCTGGCGGGCACTAAGTACGACAACGTGGGGAGCTTTGCAGGCGGGGACCAGAAGGGCATAGTCTGGTTCATCGAGTTCTGCGACCTGGACCCCATGAGCATGCGCCGGACCCTGTGGAGCCTCCGGGAGGCGGGCTGGTTTGACAGCGCCAACGGCTTCATAATCGGCCGGCCTCTGCACTTTGACGATGAGGTCCTGGGGGTGGACCGGTTCGGGGCCCTGGAGCCCATTCTGAGCCTGGACGTGCCTGTGGTGGCGGACTTCGACCTGGGCCATCTGCCCCCCATGATGCCCTTCGTGAACGGAGCCGAAGGACAGCTTCGCTGCACTGCGGACCGGGCTGAGCTGCGTTATTTTGACTTTTAAGGAGAATAAAAGATGAGCTTTCCGGCCGATGAAATGAAATGGACCCGGAGCCCCGGGAAGTACACCGTTGCCCCGGACAGAATAACGGTTACCACCGAGCCCCATACGGACCTGTGGCAGCGGACCTATTACCACTTCCGCAACGACTCCGCCCCCTGTCTCCAGCTGGAGACGGAGGAGCAGTTTTTCACCTTTACGGTAAAGACCTGTTTTGCAGCTGCCCGCCGCCGCTTTGACCAGTGCGGCGTGGTCATGTACCTGGACAGCGAAAACTGGCTGAAGGCCTCCGTGGAGTACGAAAATGAGCGCTTCGGCCACCTGGGCAGCGTGGTCACAAACGGGGGCTGGTCCGACTGGGCCACCACGGAGATCGGCGCCGGGGTCCGGAGCATGTGGTACCGGCTGAGCCGCCGGGGGGACGATTTCAGGCTGGAGTGCTCTGCGGACGGAGTGAGCTTTTCCCAGATGCGGGTGTGCCACATGGCCGCCGC
>JAFPTE010000049.1 GCA_017400415.1 Oscillospiraceae bacterium | reverse complement strand
GGATAAGATAGTTATAAGTTCTCCGAAAAGCAAAAAGCAGTCTGCCCCGGATTTATGGGGCAGACTGCGGTTTTTTTCTCGTTATGGTTTATTCCGTGAGTGCTGGATCGTTACAGCATATTGCCGGTCAGTTCCCGCCCTGCAGGAGCCGCTCCGCCTGGGCCAGCTCCGCCGGGGAGTTGACCCCCAGGAGCTCCGGCCCCATATCCAGAACGGATACGCCTACCTTCAGGCCGTCCTTCAGCAGGATATAGGGTGCGTCCGTGAGATAATACTCCCCCTGGGCGTTATCGGTCTTCAGCCGGTGCAGGGCGGAGAACAGGTACGGGGCCCGGAAAACATATATGCCGGAGTTGTAGACCTGAATGGCCAGCTCCTCCGGGGTGCAGTCCCGCTCCTCCACAATGGCGTCAAAGCTGCCGTCCGGCTTCTGCTTCACCCGGCCCAGGCCCTTCATGGGCTCCCTGGAGGCCCCGGCCAGCACGGTGCACACGGCCCCCCGGGCCCGGTGGTCCTCCACCAGGGCCTCCAAAGTCTCACGGCGGACCAGGGGCGTATCGCCGCAGAGGATAAGCACGTCCCCCTGCCAGCCCGCCAGGGCCTCCTCCGCCGACATGACGGCGTGGCCAGTGCCCAGCTGCTGGGCCTGGACGGCGAAGGTCCGGCCCGGGAAGGCCGCCTCTACCAGCTCACGCTTATAGCCCACTACAATCACGGCGTCCTCCTGCCGCTCCACCGGGGTGGCCCGGAGCACATAGTCCAGCATGGGCCTGCCCAGCACGGTCCGCAGCACCTTGGGAACGTCCCGGCCGTCCACGGCCATTCTGGTGCCCTTGCCTGCCGCAAGGATTATCGCTTTCAGATTTTCCATATTTCCTCCTTACCGGCACACAAAGCAGTGCCAGGTGCTGTCCTCACATTTATGCTGCGTTACGGCAAAGCCCGCAGCCTCCAGGGCCGAGCGTACCTCGTCCTCCCGGCCGTCGATGATGCCGGAGGTGATGAACACCCCGCCGGGGGCCAGGTACTCCCGGGCCTTGGGGGCGATGGCCTTGATGACGTCCGCCACGATGTTGGCGGTGACTATCTCAAACTGCCGCCCCCGGAGTCGGCGGGTCAGGTCCCCCTCCGCCGTCACGTCCCCGCAGAAGGCCCGGAGCCGGTCCGGCCCCAGGCCGTTCAGGGCACCGTTGGCGGCCACCACGTCCGGGGCCTTGTCGTCAATATCCACGCAGACCGCCTGGGAGCAGCCGTAAAGCAGGGCGGCGATGGCCAGGATGCCGCTGCCGCAGCCCAGGTCCAGAACGGTCTTTTCCGGGGCGGCGAATTCCTCGACGGCCTCCAGGCACATTCTGGTGGTGGCGTGGCTGCCGGTGCCGAAGATGAGGCCCGGGTCCAGCCGCAGGACCACGGCGTCCGCCTGGGCAGGCGGGGTCTTCTCCCACTGGGGCACGATGAGAAGCCGGCGGCCCACCCGTATGGGCTTATAGTACTGCTTCCAGTTGTTCTCCCAGTCCTCGTCCCGCACAAGGGCAGTCCGCAGCTCCAGGTCCTGGAAAAGGCCCTCCAGCCGCCGCAGCTCCCTTTTGCCCTCCCCGTCGCCGGGCAGGTAGAACTTCACCCGGCTGAGGCCGGTTATGGAGCGGCGGAAATCCTCGTCCACATAGTCCCAGTACTTCTGATTCTCCCGGAGGAAGGCCAGATATTCCTCCTCGTCCTCCGTGACGATGCCCTCCACCCCGGCCGCAACCAGCCGGTCCGTCAGGGCCTCGATTTTATCGTGAGACGTGTTTACCGTCACTTCAATCCATTCCATAGCGTTTCTCCGAAAAATGCCCACGGGCTCTCACCCGTGGGCGGGTCATTACATAATGGGAATCTTGATGGTCAGGTCGCTGACGGGGTAGGAGGAGCAGGCGTGGAACCAGCCCATCTCCTTATCCATCATGCGGCGGCCGTCCCCGAAGGCGGGAACGAAGATATCCCCCGCCAGGAGCTGGCTGCGGCAGAAGCCGCACTCGCCGCAGCGGCAGTGGGTATCCACCGGGATGGCGGCCCGCTCCAGGGCCACGGCCACGCTCTCCCCGCCGGAGGCCTTGATGACCTGCCGGTCGATGCCCCGGACAACGGTTATGTAGTAGGTCTTCTGCTCGTTGCCCTTGGGGAAGCCCTCGATCTGGGTGGGATCCGACGGATTATTGATAACGTCACGGCGGAAGCGGCGGCAGGTGACGCCCATGGCGTCCATGTGGCTCTTCACCAGCTTGTACATGGCCAGGGGGCCGCAGAACATGAAGGTGGGGTCCTCCCCTGCGTACTTTTCAATAAGCTGGCGGGTGATGAAGCCCTTCTCGCCCTGCCATTCCTCATCGCCGCTGAGCACATGGACCACCTTCACGTTGCTGCTTGCCTTCTCCGCCTGGGCCAGCTGGTCCATAAGGACGATGTCCGAGTGGTGGACGGAGCCGTAGAGGATGGTCAGGTGCACGTCCTTCATCTTGCCGAAGGCGATTTCCCGGGCCATGGAGGCGAAGGGGGTTATGCCGCTGCCGCCGGCCAGGGCCACGATGTTTCTGGAGTCCCGGAGGGGCTCATAGTAGAAAAAGCCGAAGGGCATGTTGCCCCGGAGGGTATCGCCCACCCTGACGTTTTCAAAGAGCCAGTCCGGCACCAGATAGGGCCGGTTCCGGCGGACGGTTATCTCCACAAAGCCGTCCTTCCCCAGGCCGTCGCAGGGGGCGGAGGAGATGGTGTAGGGCCTTGTGAGCTCGCTTTCGCCGATGCGCAGCCGCAGGTTCAGGTACTGGCCCGCCTGGAAGACGGGGATGGAGCCGGTTTTGGCCCTGAACCGGAAGGTTTTTGAGGTGGGGGAGGCGTCACGGATCTCGGTTACCACGAACTCCATGGCCGCCGGGTGGAGGGCGTCCGCCACGTCACGGATGAAGTCCTTGGGGTCCGGCACCGGGGAGGCGTTTGCGATGGTGTCCTTCCGCAGCTGGGTGACCCGGGAGGCGCCCCCAACGTCCTTAAGGAAGCCCTTTACCTTTATGCTCATTTCTTCGCAGCCTCCTTCTTTTCCTTATCCTCCCAGACCGCCTTGGCGGCGGCCCTGCCGTTGGTTATCTGGGGGCCCATGCCGTCGCCGCTCATGCCGTGGGCGCCGGCGAACTCCAGGCCCTCAATAAAGTGGTCGGCCGCCTTCATCTGGAGCCGGGCCACGGCGTGATCCGCCATAGCGTGGGAGTAGCCGTAGATGCTGCCCTTCCAGGCGCCCACATAGTGGGAGATGGTCACGGGAGTGGTGACCTCCAGCTCCACGATCTTACCCTTGATTTTTGCGCCGGTGTGGCGGCAGTAGGTATCGATCATCTCCGAGGCCAGGCGGCGCTTCAGGTCAAAGTACCCCTCCGGGGTGATGTCCTTGAAGGGCGTCACGGGCACCAGGTTGGTGATGGAGAGCTGGGTGTAGCCCTCCGGCACGCACTTGGGGTTTGCGTAGTTCAGGCAGATGGTGGTGATGTAGTTATAGGGCTCCGTCAGATTCTGGTCGTTGCGCCAGATCTCGTTGGTGTCCATGGTGTCGCCGGAAAACGTGGAGTAATTCTTCACGCCCAGCTCCTGGGGGGTCCCCTCCAGCACCATGATGACGGACACGGGGCACACGGAGAGCTCCCGGCCGTTGACCATCCTGATGGCGCCCTGGGGCACCTGGGAGAGGGGCTCTATCATCTGGGTGTAGACCTTGTTGGGGTAGGGCCCGGCGATGACGTAGTCGCAGTGTATCTCGTCCCCACGGCGGGTGCGGACGCCGTACACCTTGCCGTTCTTCACCAGTATCTTCTCCACCTCCTGGCGGAGCTCATACTGGGCGCCGTTCGCCTCCACCTTCTGCTGCATCTTTATGCTCATCTCATGGGAGAAGCCCCGGCAGACGTAGCTGCCGGTGAAGTAGTCCGCCATAAGGAAGGCGTAGATGGTGAAGGGCAGCCGGTCCATGGGCGTGCCCACATAGATCCAGTAGGGGGTCAGGAGCTCCACGGCCTTCTTGGGCAGATTGAAGGTGTTGATGACCTCCGTGGCGGTGTAGCCCACGGTCTTTACGAAGTCCGGGTGCTTCAGCAGCATCTGGACCTTGCTCATGGGGGTCACGGAAAGGATATTCATGCTGTCATAGACCCGGCGGCACAGGAGCATGAGCTCATGGACCTTCTCATAGGTGCCGGGCACGGCGGCGTCGATTTCCTTGGCCATGGTCTCGTAGCCCTCATGGAGGGTCACGTCCAGGCCGGAGTTGGGCAGCACCGCCCGGTAGCACTCCGGCACATGGAGCCAATCGATATCGACGCCCATATCGTCAAAGAACTTGCCTACCTTGAGCCTGTTGCCCTTGGGGCCGATGCTCATCATCTCGTGGAGGGTGGCCTCAATCTCAAAGCCGTTCCGGACAAAGTCCGTGGCCAGGCCGCCGGGCATGTTGTGCTTCTCCAGGATAAGGATATCCTTAATACCCTTGGCCTGGAGCTGCAGAGCCGCCGCCATGCCGGCAAGGCCGCCGCCGATGATGACCACCTCATAGTGATCCTTGTAAAATTTCATATTCCTTTTCCTTTTTGAAAGAAAATAGGGGAGCGGAAGACTCCGCTCCCCACAAAATGCAGAAACAACTATTCAATATGGTTTTTGCAACAGCTCTGCCGTTGCAAAAACACCGCCCAGGCCTGCGAGAGCAGGCCCTCGCTCCGACCAAAGCCGGCAGCCCTTTGCCGGCTGCGATGGAGAGCGAGAAAAGCTCAAATGAGAGCCCGGCGCAGCGGGTCTCATTTGAAGAATCAGAAGAAGCGCTCTACCAGCTCACGGCTGTACTCGGCGGTCTCATCCATATCGCCGAAGCTCATGATCTCGCCGGCATAGAAGGTATCGTACTTGCCCTGCATGGCCTCCACCTTATCGTACCAGCCCTCGGTGTAGTCCTTGGAGAAGACATGGGGGAAGTAATAGACGCTCCACTCGTTCACCACGTTGGAGGCCGGGTTCTTCATGGTCTTCAGGTCCTCAAGCACCATCTTCTTGCAGTCCTCATAGGGGATCTCCTTGGAGTTCTTGTGCTTGCGGAGGGCGTAGGTGGTGATGACCTGGTCGGTGGTGTCCTTCCAGCGGCGATAATAGACCATCAGGTGGCCCAGCTTCTCGGGCACCATGTTGTCGAACACGTAGTAGCTGATCT
>JAFPTE010000002.1 GCA_017400415.1 Oscillospiraceae bacterium | reverse complement strand
GATAATCCAGGAGGACGGAACAGGCTACCGCCAGGCCATGGAGAAATGGCGGGGGAAGGACCTGAACGAGATTATCGAGGGGGTCAAGTCGGAGCAGCGGGGCTATTTCTCCACCTTCGATATCGGCGCCCAGGCAAAGCACGTCAGGGACTATGAGGCCTACCTGAAAAACGTCAAAAAGCAGGCGGAGCAGATGAGCCGCTCCTCCATCTTCGGCAAGGATAAGAACAGCTTCGTTTACAAAAACATTCAGAAGACTGCGGCGGACTATGAGGCCATGCAGGGCATCCAGGTGTCCTTCGGCTCCGACCTGGCGGTCACGGACTGGCTCAGCTTCCGGGGCGGGGATATCTTCTTCGTCATCGGTCTTATTCTGGTGGTGCTGTCCTTCTTTGACGACCGGCGCCGGGGCCTCCACGCCCTTATCCGGGGCACGCCCAAGGGCAGGGTGCACCTGGCCCTCTCCCGGCTGGGGGTGCTGCTGCTCTCCTCCGTTGTGCTGACCCTGCTTATGTACGGCATACCCCTTATGGCCGCCTTCTTCGTCTACGGCGGAGTTGAGGACCTGGGCCGCTCCGCCCAGTCCATGGAGATATTCAAGACCTGCACCTGGCACGTGACCATCGCCCAGTGGCTGGAGCTGTACTTCGGCATAAAGGTCCTGTGCGGCCTGGTCATCGGCCTTATCTTCTGGTTTGTGCTGAGCTTCCTCAGCCAGATGCAGCTGGCCTGGCTGGTGATTCTGGGCATACTGGGGGTGGAATACGCCGCCTACGCCTTCATCGCACCGCAGATGGCCATAAGCATCTTCCGCTATGTGAACATCTTCTCCTATATCTTCTCCGAGGATATTCTGGCCTCCTATGTGAACATGAATTTCTTCGGCACCCCCTTCAGCGCCCTGACCCTGCTGAGCTGGCTCATGGGCATCCTGCTCGTCACCCTCTCCGTGGGCACAGTGCTGGCCCAGGTCTGCCGCTATCCCTACGGCAACCGGGATATCCTGGGGGGCATCGTGAAGCTCTGGAACCGGGCGGCGGACGTTGTGCGCAGCCGCCTGCCCATCCTGGCAATGGAGGGCTACAAGCTCCTTATCCTGGCCGGGGCCGTCATCTTCCTGGCGGTGGGCATGTATATGGGCACCCGCCTGGGCTACAAGGGCTATGAGTACTCCGTAAACATGGATTATGTTTACCAGCAGTACATGAACGAGGCCAAGGGCCCCGTAGGGGAGGAGACCGACGGGTATCTGGCCAGGGCCCAGGAGCAGCTGGACCTGCGGCCCATGAGCGCCCGGGACTTCCAGGGCTCCCTGACGAAGCTCACCAAGGAGGTACAGCGGCTCAGGGACGCCGCCGCAGAGCGGGGCTATGAGCCCTGGCTTCTGGACCAGGTTAACATAAACAACTACATCGGCGACAAGACCTGGCCCCGGCACACCTGGAACGCCATGGCCGCCATGGTGTTTGTGATTGTGGCCGCCGCACCGGTGTTCTCCTTTGAGAGCCAGGCCGGCACCCTGTACATGATACGGACCACCTCCCGGGGCCGCCGGTCGGTGTTCCGCAAGAAGTATGTGATACTCCTTATTGAAACGCTTCTTATCTGGGGTGCCGTGTACGGCCGGGAGCTCTGGGGAACTGTTGAGAATCTGGGCCTTGAGCAGATGGCCGCCCCGGTCTGGAACGTGCAGCTCCTGGCGGAATTCCCCTGGAACATACCTCTGGGGGCCTTCTTCGCAATCGAGGCTGTCATACGCCTGGCGGGGCTTTACACCACGGCCCTCATAACCGCCCGGTTCAGCATGCTCACCAGCCGCTGGGAGCAGGCCGCTCTGGTGACGGCGGCGGTGCTCATACTCCCCGGCGCCCTCTATTATTTCGACCAGGGCTGGGCCGCCTATATCTCCATGGTGCCCTTCGTCAGCGGGGTCCAGGTCCTGTCGGGCTTCACCGGCAAGGAGGCGCTCAGCTACCTGAGCCTTGCCTGGATAGCCCTGGGCCTCTTCCTGACCTGGCGAAACAGGCATCATTGGATAAAGGGCAGATAAAAAACGTGACCGCACCGGTTTTCCGGTGCGGTCTTTCTTTATGTATCAATCATGTTCTGCCAGCGGTTGGCCACGAAATCGTCGCCGAAGTTGGTGTCAATGAGCTCCTCCAGGGCGTTGGAGGGGTTCGGGTCTGACTGCCGCTCGTTATAGCGGAGCATCACGAAGCCGGTTATGGCGGCGTCCAGGGCCAGGAAGGCGACGAGCACCCAGGTGATAACCTTGGCTGTCACCGGGGGCAGCTTTTCAATTCCCCGGTCCAGAGGCGGGTAGGCTATCTTTACCCACACAAGGCCAAGTATGCCCCAGAAGAACATGAAAAGCACGTTGGTGCGGCCGTTGATGTTCAGGGGCATATAGCTGTAATCCCAGAACACCTTGCCGAAGACGATTTCCGTGAACACGCTGCACATGTACTCAAAGCCGCCGCCCAGCAGGGCGCCGCCGAAGAATACCCAGCGGTCGTTTTTCTCCTTGAGCCGCATAAGGCTCACGGTCAGCACCACGGCGCCCAGACCCCAGACGAAGCTGAAGGGGCCGTACACCACACTGGACCGGCTCATCCACTGGCGGTCCACCAGGCCGCAGTAGAAGGTCTCCACAATGTCCCCCAGGACGGCGGAAATAAGGAAGACCCAGACGAGCTTATCGGCGCTCATGCCCCTTGCAAAGACGATTTCCGAGCGCTTTTTCTCGTCAGTGATGCCGGGGTAGGCCCGGTCAAGCCGCTTCCAGACGCTGCCGTAGAGCCGCTGGCTGAGCCGTTCTGCCTGGCCCCGGTCCATGGCGGCGGTGTAGGAGGCCTGGCCCTTCCGCATGGCCACCACAACGAAGATGAAGTCCGCCAGAATGATTACCCAGGAGGCCACGTGGATGATGCGCAGGGCTATCTCCGGAATGAGCTCCACCACCGGGATGAGCAGGGGGTGGATAACCAGGGCCGCAGCCATGATGAGCCCCGCCGTGGCCATGTTCCACAGGATATTCTGCCAGGTGCCGGAGGGGGCACTGGTGAGCCAGTAGGCGTTTTTCGTCAGCCGGCTGCCGAAAAAGCCCAGTACCGCCCGGATTATGACCAGGTTTGCAAAGGTCAGAAGGTAAAGCCCCAGGTAGTTCCGGCCAAAGGTGGGCACCAGCAGCACCACGTTTGAGAAGACGGAGCCAATCTCATAGTCGATAGGCAGGGTCAGAAGGCCCCGGTTCACAAACCTCCTGTCCCGGATTGCGAAGAACACCACCTCCGCCGTCCAGGCGAGAAAGCCGTAAAAAACAAGATAAAGAGTCTGAGCCTGAGGGGAAAACAGCATATTTTACTCTCCTGCCTCGGGAAGCCGGGGCATAAGGGGAATGAGCAGGGCGCAGACCATAACGGCGAGGATGGTGTTGGGAAGCATGTAGGTGCCGTTGTAGAGCAGGGAGTAGAGCCAGGGGTTCATGTTGCCGATGCCCAGAAACTCCTCCGGCATATACTCGGCGTAGACCGTGACGCCGGAGATGAAGTGGATGACAAAGCGGCACAGGCACCCGATGAGGGCGGCCAGAGGCAGGAGCTTGTATTTCCGCATAAGGACGCCGGCCAGGCCCACGAAGGCGTAGGCCACGGAGTAGTCAAAGATAATGGAGATCCAGCTGACGGCAAAGCCGTTGGCGAAGAAGTATTTCAGCGTGCCGAAGGCCAGGCCTGCCAGCATGCCCCAGCCGAAGCCCCAGCGGACGGCGAAGACGATGAGGGGCACCATGACGAAGTCCACGGACCCGCCGAAGCCGCCCCACTCGGCGGTGATGGGAATCTTCAGGTAGCTGAGCACCAGGGAAAGAGCCACGCAGATTCCGCCCTCGGCCAGCATCTGGGCGTTTTTGGAAAGTTTCATTTTGTATTTCTCCTTTGCATATAAAAATGCCGCATACCCGGTACGGGCGTGCGGCATGGAAGCGCAAAGCGACACTTGAACTCCCTACGCCGGCATTACCCGTATCAGGTTGAAGGGTTTGCTTTCGCATCTCAGCCTTTCGGCACCCCTGTTCGGTGATGGAATTATATATCCTCCGGGCCCCTTTGTCAACAGAAATCAGAAAAGACAGCCCAGGAGCCGGGCAAAAATGTCCCAGTAGCCCAGCCGCTCCGCACCGGCGGCGGCCACAAGAGGCAGGGTGCAGACGGTCTCGCCCTCCAGCCGGAGGGTGACCCGGCCCAGAACCTCCCCGGGCTCCACCGGCGCCTCCACGCTTTCCGCCAGCTCCACGGTTTTTTCTATACTCCCGGCCTTCTCCCGGCGTATGAGGGCCTTAGTCTCACCCTCCCAGACGGGCTGGACGAAATCCGACTTCCCCATTTTCACCGGCACCGGCGGCAGAACCTCGTCCGGCAGGCAGGGGACCAGGGTGTAGTTGGCGAAGGCGAAGCTCAGAAGAGCCTTGGCGGACTCAAAACGCTCCTGGGAGGAGGCACAGTGGAGCACCACGGCGATGTACTCCACCCCGTCCCGCAGGGCGGAGGCCGCCAGGCAGTGGCCCGCCGTGTCCGTGTACCCGGTTTTCAGGCCTGTGGCACCGGGGTAGAAGCGGATGAGCTTGTT
>JAFPTE010000048.1 GCA_017400415.1 Oscillospiraceae bacterium | reverse complement strand
CAGGATCCAGCCCTTCTCCCCCATTTCCTGCCGGAAGGCCGGGTCGGAGAAGATGGCCTTCACGCCCCGCTGGGCGTCGTCAAAGTTGCCGTAGATGGCGTTCACCGCCACGTTGGAGCCCTCCTGGCTGGTCATCTGGAGCTTCTGGACCTGGCTCACCCCGTCTCTGGGGTAGAAGACCATAATCTTCGTGCCCTCCACGTCACGGAAGCCCTCCAGAGCGGCCTTGCCCGTGTCGCCGCTGGTGGCCACCAGAATGCAGACCCGGCGGCTCTCCCCGGTCTTCCGGAGGGATGCGGTCATCAGATAGGGCAGGATCTGCAGGGCCACGTCCTTGAAGGCGCAGGTGGGGCCGTGCCACAGCTCCAGGATATAGGTGCCGTCGTCCAGGCGCTTTACGGGGGTCACAGCCTCCGAGTCAAAGGAGGAGTAGGCCAGGCGGCAGTATTCCTCCAGCTCCTGAGAGGAAAAGTCCTCCAGAAACAGCTTCATTATATATGCGGCCCTCTGGACATAGGTCTTGCCCATAAGGTCCCGGAGCCAGCCCTCCGGCAGCTGGGGAAGCCGCTCCGGCACGAAAAGGCCCCCCTCCCGGCTCAGACCCTCGGCTATGGCCTGGGCGGAGGTCTTCCTTGTGTTAACGTCTCTTGTGCTGATGTAGTCCATAGTTCTCTCCATAAAACGTGAATATCACACGGTATTCAAAATCTGGGCTTCTGCCAGAAGGCATTTTCCAGATGCTGGATTCTGGGATTCTTGGTCCTGTACCCCTCCGGGGCGTAGACCTCGATAACGTCAAACCGGGGCTGAAGCTCCACCTGGGGGAATTCCCGGAGCCAGGCGCCGGCGGCGGCGATTATCCGCTGCTGCTTCCGCCTGTCCACAAATTCCCGGGCCATGCCGTGGGCCTCATCGGCCCGGAGCTTCACCTCCGCAAAGACTATGTATTCGTCCCTTGCCGCAATTATGTCAACCTCTCCCAGGCGGCAGGTGTAATCCATGCCCAGGACCAGGTAGCCCTTCCCTCTCAGGTATTCCGCTGCCTCCACCTCGCCCCAGCGGCCCAGGAGCCTTTCGCTGCTGACCATCAGTGCTTTTTCCTCAGAAAGGTCTGCCGGTGGATGGGGCTGGGCCCCTTCTCCCGGAGCATGGCGTAGTGGAGCTTGGTGCCGTAGCCCTTGTGGACGGCAAAGCCGTAGCCCGGGATCCGGCTGTCCAGCTCCTTCATGAGCCGGTCTCTGGTGACCTTGGCCAGCACGGAGGCGGCGGCGATATTGGCGGAGAGGCCGTCCCCGCCCACCAGGGTGACGGAGGGGTAATCGATTCCCTCGTTCCGGTTGCCGTCTATTATGCACAGGGCCGGGGCAAGCCCAAGCCCGGCAATGGCCCGGTTCATGGCCAGGTAGGTGGAATTCAGAATATTGAGCTCATCTATTTCCCGGGGCGATGCGAAGGCCACGGACCAGGCCAGGGCCTTTTCGCAGATAACGGGGTACAGGGCCTCCCGGCGCTTTTCCGTGAGCTTTTTTGAATCGTCCAGCCCCGGTATGACAAGCTCCGGCGGGAGAATGACGGCGGCGGCGCAGACCGGCCCCGCCAGGGGCCCTCTGCCGGCCTCGTCCACCCCGGCAATGGGGGAAACGCCCTTTTCAAGGTAGGGCCGCTCATAAAGCCAGAAGTCCATTTTACTCCTCCACGCACCTTTCAAGGGTGAGCCTGCCCAGCTTGCCGCCCCGGAACTCGTCCAGGAGGACGTTTGCCATGCGCTCCGTGTCCGTCTCGCCGCCGGAGATGAGAAAGCCCCGCTTCCGGGCGGCGGCCTGGAGGAGCTCATAGCCTCCCTGCCCTGCCGGGTCTATTTTATATCGTGCGGTGAGGGCCGCCGGGTATGCGTCCCGCAGAAGCTCCATGAGCCGCATGCCCAGGGTCTCCGTGTCCAGTATCTCGTCACGGACGGCGCCGGTGAAGGCCAGGTACTCCCCCACGGTCTTATCCTCAAACTTTGGCCATAAAAGCCCCGGCGTATCCAGAAGCTCAATGCCCCCGCCGATGTTGATCCACTGCTTGCCCCGGGTGACGCCGGGCCTGTCGGAGGCCTCCGCCGCCCTGCGGCCCGCCACTCGGTTTATAAAGGACGATTTGCCCACGTTGGGTATGCCCAGGACCATTATGCGAAGAAGCCTGCCTGTCTGGCCCCGCTGGGCGTAATATTCTGTTTTCTCCTTCAGAAGCCTCCGGACGGCGGCCTGGAAGCCGTTTGTGCCCTTGCCGCTTTTGGCGTCCGTGAGCAGGACCGCATTGCCCTCCGCCTCAAGGCGCCGTGCCCAGGCGGCGGTCTGGGCCTCGTCGGCCTGGTCCGCCCGGTTCAGAACTATGAGCCGGGGCTTATGGCCGCACAGGTCCCCTATCTCCGGGTTGCGGCTGGAGACCGGAATGCGGGCGTCCACTATCTCGCAGACCCCGTCCGCCATGGCGGCGGTCTCCGTTATCATGCGTCTGGCCTTGGCCATGTGGCCCGGGAACCACTGGACGTTCACGGCCTGGGTGTCAATTCCTGCCATCAATACACGCTCCCGATCCTGGAAAAATCACGGCCCTTCCCCTCATCCTCGGCGGGGAAGAGAATCACCTGCACCTTGCCGATAAGCTGCCGGGCGTCCACAAAGCTTGCGGAGTCGGACCGGCTGTCACGGCTGTGGTTGCGATTGTCGCCCATGACGAAAAGGCAGCCTGCGGGTACAGTCACCTGGCCCGCAAAATCCTCTTCCGTATATGTCAGCTCATGTATATAGGGCTCCTCCAGGGCGATCCCGTCCACATATACGGTGCCGGAGTCAAAATCAATGCTCACGGTCTGGCCCTCCGTGGCGATTATGCGCTTCACCAGGGGCTCCGCCGGTGAACTGGGGGTGTGGAAAACCACAATATCCCCGGCCTTGGGCGTATAAAGCACGCTGGAGGTCAGGACCAAATCGTTATTATGGAGGGTGGGGTACATGGAGGAGCCGTCCACCCGCACCACTCTGCCGGCAAACATAAAGAGCACGATGCCCAGGACCAGGGCAAAAATCACGCTCTGGAGCCACTCGTAAATGTCCCCGGGGATATT
>JAFPTE010000047.1 GCA_017400415.1 Oscillospiraceae bacterium | reverse complement strand
GATCTTATCCACAAAATCAGCCGGCTCCAGAGTGCTGCCCAGGTCGATGACCCGGGAGACAGGCAGGGCGGTGGGGGAGGTGGTGTCCTTTATGGTGAGCCTGGAGGAGCGCTCCTTGCCGTCCACTATAAGGGGCACCGTGTGGGTGCCGGGCAGGGAGGTGTCCACCGAAGCGGGGTCAAAGTCCGGCCCGAAGCTTATTTCGTGGTCCTCCTCCCGAAGAAATTCCTCTGCGGTCAGGGCCAGGGGCCCGGCCTCTCTTGTGAGGCTCTGGTGATAGGCTCGGTTAAGCCTGGAGTCGATGCCCAGAAACAGTGCGGTGAGGAACAGGCCCACAAGCACCACGATTATCAGTATGTCGCCGCCGATGGAGCGGCGCTTTTTTCTGCGTCTTGTGACGGTGCGGGCACCGGCTGCTTCCCGCCGTGTTTCATCAGACATTATTTGCTCCTTACAGGCTGAGGCCGTACTGCTCACAGAGCATGGTGACGGTCAGAACAATCATCAGATAGTCGATTTCATAGGCGCCCATGAGCTTGAAGCCCTCCTGGGAGTAGTCCTTCATCATGGAAGCCACAAAGGCCGGGTCAAAGACGCCGTACTTTTTAATCATACTCTCGTCCAGCAGTTCTATGCCCTTGCCCTTTTTCTTTACCATGAAGGACATGCCCGGGGCCTGGAAGGGGAACTTGCGACGCTTCAGAATGGGCTCAGGCACAATGCCCTCGCCGGCCTTTTTGAGGATATATTTCTCATTGGTGCCGTTGAGCTTGTATTTATCCGGGATGGTGGTGATGAAGTCGATAAGGTCCCTGTCCAGGAAGGGGTGGCGCCCCTCCACGGAGTGGGAGAAGAACATCCTGTCCCCGTGCTCACCCAGCAGGTGGTCCGAGAGGCGGAGCTTATAGTCAATGTAGCTGCGGCGCTTCTGGCTGGAAAGGCCCCGGACCTTGCTCACGTCGATGGGGCTATGGTCAATGGCGGAGAAGGAGCCTATCTCGCTGCGGACGGCTTCAGAGTAGACCTTCTCGTGGATTTTCCTTATCTCCGGGTGGATGCGCTCATAGCGGAAGTAGGGGTCACCCCACAGAAGCTCGTTGGAGCGGAGCTCCTCCGGAGTCATCTTGCCCTTCTGCATGCCCCGGAACAGGTCCAGCATATAGCCCACGTAGCCGCAGAAGAACTCATCGGAGCCCTGGCCGGTCAGCACCGCCTTGGCGGGGGAGGACTGGACCAGGGAGCTAAGCAGGAAGGCGGCTACGTCGTAGCTCTCCTTGACGCCGCTCTCGGCGTGGTAGATGACTTTGGAGAGGTTATTCCATATCTCCTCCTCGGCAACCTTGGTGGAGTAGTGGGTGGAGCTCACGTATTCGGTAATAATCTTCTGGAAACGGCTCTCGTCCAGGTCTCCGGAGCCGATTTCGGCGGAGAAGGAATAGTAGCTGTTTAAGAGGAACTTGCCTATATAGCAGGCAACAACAGAGCTGTCAAGCCCGCCGGAGATGTAAAAGCCGATGGGCACGTCTGCCACAAGGCGCATGGAAATCGCCCGCTTAAGGTGCTCCCGGAGGGTCTCAACGTAGTATTCCAGGCCCTTGTCCTCAGGCTCCCGGGTGGGATACTTAAGGTCCCAGAACTCTATATCCTCCGGCTGGGCATTGCGCCGCAGGCGGAGCATATGGCCGCCCCGCATGGAGTAAACGCCCTTGAAGAAGGTGGTGGGGGAGACCACGCCCGGGAAGTTCATAAGCTGGTCCACGGCGTGCATATTGAGCTTTCTGGGCACGCCGGGGTATTCCAGAATGGCCTTTATCTCGGAGGCAAAGACCACAACGCCGTCAACCTCCGTATAGAACAGGGGGCAGATGCCTATGGGGTCCCGCAGGAGGAGCATTTCGTCCTTCCGGCCGTCGTACAGAGCTATGGCGTACTGGCCGTTGATGTGGTTGGGGAAGTCCAGGCCGTATTCCTCATAAAGGTGGCCGATGACCTCCACGTCCGTCTGGGTACGGAAGCTGTGGCCCTTCATGGCAAGCTCCGCCCGCAGCTCCTTGTAGTTGAAAACCTCGCCGTTGCAGACAAAGACGATGGAACCGTCCTCATTGCTCATAGGCTGCATGCCGCCCTGAAGGTCGATGAAGCTGAGACGGTTGAAGCCCAGGGCGGCGCCGGGGAGCATACGTATATCGCTGCCGTCCGGGCCCCGGTGCTGTATTTTGCTTAGCATACGCCGCAAAACAGCCTCATCGGGCTTGTTGGGGCTGTAAGTATTGAACATTCCGCTGATTCCGCACATGGTATTTGCCTTTCGGCGGCACAGCTCAGGCTATGCCGTACTTTATTTTCTGCGCCTCGATCTCGGCGTTGTAATCTGAAATAATGCCGGTCCACACCTCTTCCAGGTGTTTTTCGCCCCGGCGGGATTCAAAGCTGTATTTCTCCGTCAGAAGCTTCCCCAGCCACCGGGCGCACTTCTCTGCGCCGGACAGGTTCATGTGAAGGCCCCCGTCATAGGTGTCTGTGGAGTAGTCCAGGCCGATCTCCTCCGTGGCCTCCAGCATATTGTAGTAGGGCAGCTGGTGCTCTGCGGCGTAGGCCTTGACCTGCTGGTCCCACTGGTCGTACCAATGGGGGTACAGGCTGGGGGCCTTTATGAGTATGAGCTGAATATCCTTTTCCCGGCAGCACTGCACTATTTTGTCCAGGTACGCCCAGGCGTTCTCCCCGAAGCTGTAATCAGCCAGGGGCTTTACGGGGGGCAGGGTGGTGACGGGCCGTACGTCGACCCGCATATAGTAGCCGTTGTGGGTGACCTTTTTGGCTTTGAACATATACTCAAAGTCTGCGGCGGTCAGCTCCGACCAGCGGGAGTGATACCGGAGGATGGGGAACACGTAGTCAAGAAAGTGTTCCTCCTCGGTTTTGGAGGCGTTGATGGCGCCAACTTTGTATGGAGACCAGCGCATGCCCTCAATAGACATACGATTATACGCCTCTGAACGGGATTTGTCAAATTGCAGGGACTGGATGTTGAACACCACGGCCTTGGGGTGCTCGTACATGAGCGTGTCCTCAAGGAGATAATAGGACTGAAAGATATACTGCTCGGCGGAGCCACGAATGTAGCTGTTTATGCCGTACTCCTGCCAAAGGGTCACCGGGGAGAAGTTTTCGTATACCTCGCAGTCCCCCACGAAAATCAGGTCGTGGTCGTGCTCGGCGCCGTAAAACTCCGCCACAAAGGCGCCCTCCACGATACCGTCCACATACTTGGGCACCAGGAGCCTCTGAAGAAGCCAGAGGACAAGGATAGCCAGCAGGACGGAGAGGAGGACGGCCGGGACGGAAACCCTTCGCCGGGTATCAGAAGCGGTTGTAGATGAACTGTCCGGAGTCATAGCCAATTCCGTAAACTCCCATCAATAGGATAATGATAAAAAGACCGAAGTAAAGGACGAAGCGCACAGCGTAGGGCTTTTTTGCTATCTGCTCCCGCACGTCGCCCTTCACGGAGAGGATGCTCACCAGAAGCATAAGGGCGCAGCCGGCGATTATAACTATGTAATCGGCGGCGCTGAGACCCAGAACCCCCAGGGAGAAGCCCTGCCAGGCGGAGGGAATGAAGATGGAGCCCAGACAGGACAGAGTGTCGGACAGGAGGGCGTAGCAGTCAAAAAGGTTCATGACCGCCACCAGGCAGAAGGTACGGACCATCATGAAAATCTTATAGCCGAAGCTCTGGGAGAAGGGGACCGCCTTGCGGAACCGGTCGTAGAGAGGCTCCAGCTCCTCGCTTATCATGAGGACAGCCCAGTTAAGAAGCCCCCAGAAGATGAAGTTCCAGCTGGCACCGTGCCACAGACCGGTGGAAAACCAGACGATGAAGCTGGCTGCGTAGACCGGTATCCGCTTGCCGACCTTCTGGCCGAACCGGGAAACGTTCCACTTCTTGAACCGGCTCATCCACCTTGAGGTTGAGACAGGGTAAAAGAGGTAGTCCCGGAACCAGGAGCACATGGAGATATGCCACCGGCGCCAGTATTCCTTCAGAGAGGTGGAGAAATAGGGCCGGTTGAAGTTTTCCCTGAGCTCTATGCCCAGCATCTGGGCAACGCCGATGGTGATATCTATGCCGCCGGTAAAGTCCGCATAAAGCTCAACGGTATAGAGGAACATGCCAAAAAGGATGAAGCCGCCCCGATAGGCTGCCGGGTCACCGATTATCTCGCCCACGGCGATGAATATCCGGTCCGCAATCACAAGCTTTTTGAAAAAGCCCCACAGGACCCGCTCAAGGCCCCGGAGAAGGGAGTTCATGTCAAAAGGGTGTTCCGCATAGAGGGTGGGTGAAAGGTCGCTGTAGCGGCTTATAGGGCCCTGAATCAGCTGAGGGAAAAAGGAAATAAACAGCGCAAAGCGCCAGAGCTTTCGCTCCGGCTCGTAAGCCCCTCTGTATACGTCCATCAGGTAGCCGATGCTCTGGAGAGTGTAGTAAGAAATACCCAGGGGCAGGGCTATGGACAGGAAGTCCAGCCTGGCGGAGGAAAAAAGGGACAGTATGCCGTTAATGTTGGAAATGGCGAAGTTAAGGTACTTCACCGCCGCCAGAATGCCCAGGTTTATGACCAGGGCCAGGACCAGCCAGCGGGTACGGACCCTTTTGGCGGAATCCTTGTACGCCTTTTTCTCCTCCGGGGAAAGGTCGGCCTTATGCTCCTTTATGTAGGCGCTCTGCGCTTTCAGCCCGTCGCCGATTCTGAGGCCCGCAAAGTACACGGTCACGGTGGTGACGGCGATGTAGATGAGAAACAGGGGGCCGGCGAAGAGGTAGAACACACAGCTTGCCGCAAGGAGCAGGGGCGCCTGGAACCTGCGGGGGACGAGGTAATATAGTACCAGCAGCACCGCCAGAAAGGCGATGAAGCTGTATGAGGTGAAAAGCATTACTCTTCGTCTCTGATGCGCTGGATAAGGTCGTACATAGCCTCGGCGGAGTTGAAGTTTTCGGGCATGATATCCTTGGCGGTGATGGTCACGTCAAACTCGTCGCTGATGGCGGTTATCAGGTCCACAATGTCAAGGGAGTCCAGAATGGCGTCGTCAATAAGGCGGTCTTCCATTTCAAAGTCCACATCGGGGTGAAGGTTAGAGAGTATTTCAAGAAGCTGATCCATGGTTTATTCCTCCGGATTTATTTGTTTTCGTAGATTTTTTTGAGAGTCACACGGTCAATTTTGCCGTTGGGCGTGAAGGGCATCTCCTCAAGGCGGATTATGCGCCCGGGGAGCATATAGCGGGGGAGCTTGGTTTTAAGGAGCTCCGTAAGCTCACGGTCGGTCTGGTCACCCAGGTAATAAAGAACTATTTTTTTCTTCTCCGCATCGTAAATGCAGGCGGAGAGCTTGATGCCGGGCAGCATGTTCACGTTTACCTCCACCTCGCCCAGCTCAACCCGGTGGCCCATATGCTTAATCTGATGGTCCCGGCGGGATACGTAGACCAGCTCGCCCCGGTCATTGTATCGGGCCAGGTCCCCGGTCTTGTAGATTATCTCGGGGTAGGCAGTGTTCAGCGGGTTGGGAACGTAGGCCTGGGAGGTGCGCTCCGGGTCATTGTAGTAGCCCAGGGTAACGGAGGTGCCCCGGACGTATATCTCGCCGATTTCGCCGGGGGCGGTTTCTGTGCCGTCGTCTGAGAGCAGCAGCACCTGGCGGTTGGGGAAGGGGCGGCCGATGGGTATGGGCTCTCCGTCCTCAAATTCCCTGTCCACGTGGTAGAAGCAGGTCATGCCTGTGGCCTCCGTGGGGCCGTAGAGGTTTGTGAAGGAGGCCTCCGGCAGGGCCTGACGCCAGCGCCGGAACTGCTTTAAGGGGAAGACCTCGCTGCCGAAGGCGATGGTGTGCAGGTACTCCGGCCTGATGACGCTGAAGGTGTCAAAGGCGCTTATCATGGTAAGGGCGGAGACCACCCAGCAGATGGTGTTGATTTTGTGCTCGTTCATGAACTCAATGAGCTGCACCGGCAGGGAGAAGAGCTTTCTCGGTATAAGGTAGGTGGTGGCGCCGAATTTCAGGGTGGGGTAGAGCTCCTTCAGGCAGGCGTCAAAGTACAGGGGGCTCTGGTTGCCGAAGACGGTTTCGGAGTTGAAGCCCAGGGTCTCGGAGAGCTGCTCCACGTACTCGATAACGGACCGGTGGCAGGCGGCCACGCCCTTGGGAATGCCGGTGGAGCCGGAGGTGAAGACGATGTAGATGGGGTCAATGTCTATGGCGCTGTCCAGGACCCGGGCAAGGCCGGTCTCGTCAGCGGGGGTGGTGCAGATTTCGGAGTAGAGGACGGTGCTGCCGCCGTGAAGGACGAAATCCTTTGCTATGGGCGCCGTATCCTCATCGCATATGACCAGAGGGGACTTGACGTTATCCAGTATGAGCTGGATGCGGCCGGCAGGCATTTCCTCGTCAATGGGCACGTACCAGCAGCCGCCGGAGATAACGCCGAAGAAGGCCGCAACCTCTCTGGGGGATTTGCGCATGAAAACCACGACGGGCTTTTTATAGATTCCCCGGCCGATAAGATAGGAGCCTACGCTCCTGGCGGAGTCATAAACCTGGCGGAAGGTGAGGCCTTCGGTCCCGTCGGAGAAGGCCAGCTTATCCGGGCAGCGGGTTATGGAGCCGTAAAGGTAGTTCAGAACGTTGTTTCGCATTTGTGTTTGCTCCGTTATACGACAATTTGTGGCGGGGAAAAACCCGGGCACAATATAACAGGCTGATTATACATAATTCCTCTGCATTTTGCAACTGGAAGAGGAGTATTTTTTTCAAATTAAAAAATTATTAAAAAATGGGCGGCGCAATTGCGCCGCCCGGAGGCTCAGAGCTCAACAATTTTGAGGTTATTATCCACCAGTGCCTGGCGAATCTCCCTGATATGGTCAAAGTTTCTGGTCTCCAGCTCAAGCCGCAGGTAGCAGCCGTTTATATCGCTGCCCTCGTTGGCGTGCTCGTGGTGGACGCTGGTAACGTTGCCGCCCAGCTTGGCGATGGTGTGGGCCACCAGCTCCAGCTGGCCGGGCTTATCCATAAGCTCAATGGTGAACTGGCAGTTGCGGCCGGACATGATAAGGCCGCGCTTGATGACACGGGAGAGAATGGTCACGTCAATGTTGCCGCCGGACAGGAGGCACACGGTCTTCTTGCCCTGAATAGGCACCTTGTTGAACATGGCAGCAGCGGCGGCGCAGGCTCCGGCGCCCTCGGTCACCAGCTTCTGCTGCTCCATAAGGGCCAGGATGGCGGCGGAGATCTCGTCATCCGTGACGGTCACGATGTCGTCCACGTATCTGGAGCACAGGTCGAAGGTGTTCTCACCGGGGGTCTTGACGGCTATGCCGTCCGCAATGGTACTGACGCTGTCCAGGGAGGTGATGGCCCCGGAGCGGATAGAGCTAAGCATGGAGGGGGCCCCGGCCGCCTGGACGCCGTAAATTTTCACGTCGGGCTTCAGTGTCTTGATGGCGAAGGCCACGCCGGAGATAAGTCCGCCGCCGCCGATGGGCACAATGACGGCGTCCATATCCGGAATCTGGTCGCACAGCTCCAGACCGATGGTGCCCTGCCCCTCGATGACCAGCTCGTCATTGAAGGGGTGGATGAAGGTATAGCCCATCTCGTCCCGGAGGGAGAGGGCCTTCATGTAGGCGTCGTCATAGACGCCCTTTACCAGGCAGACCTCGGCGCCGTAGCTCTTGGTGGCCTCCACCTTGGAGATGGGGGCTCCGTCGGGCAGGCAGATGACGGCCTTGATGCCGGCCTTCTGGGCGGCCAGAGCCACGCCCTGGGCGTGGTTTCCGGCGGAGCAGGCCACAACGCCCCGGCGCTTCTCCTCCTCGGAGAGCTGGCTCATTTTGTAGTAGGCGCCCCGGACCTTGAAGGAGCCGGTTATCTGCAGGTTCTCGGTCTTGAGATAGACCTGAGAGGCCTCGTTAATGTGGGGGGCGTAGATTACGTCCGTATCCCGGATAACGCTGTTCAGTATGTACTTGGCGTGATAGATTTTGTCTAATGTTATCATTATGACCATTCCTTTCAAAGTAGCCATGGGCACAAAAAACCATGAAAAGGAATGGTCATAATGTGCCATGTTTTTCTTTTGCCGCAAAGCGGCGAGAAAAACGGCTATAATCATATAAACAGTTGAACTTCCTTCAACTGTTTACATCCCTGTCCCGCGAGAAATAAGACTGTCCACGAACTGCTCCGCAGCCCGGGGAGTGAAGCCGCCCTTTCTGACGGCGAAGGCGCCGGCCTCAATGTCTGTTGTGCCGGTACGGTATTCTATGCCTGCATTTTCGCACAGACCACGGACTATGTCAAGATAGAGCTGTTTATTGGGCTTTGTGTAGAGAAGCGTGAGGCCGAAGCGGTCGGCCAGGCTGTTTATCTCCTGCAGCGTATCGGAAAGGTGCACGTCGTCGCCCTCCCGGTCGGAAAAGCTCTCCTTCACAAGATGGCGCCGGTTGGAGGTGGCGTAAATAACGGTGTTGTCCGCTCTTACGGTGGCGGAGCCCTCCAGAATGGCCTTCAGGGATGAGAAGTTATCGTCATTCTTGGAGAAGGAGAGGTCGTCAATAAACAGGATGAATTTAAGGGGGTTGTCCCGAAGCTCCTCCATAACGGCGGGAATGCGCCGCAGCTGCTGCTTCTTGAGCTCAATGAGCCGGACGCCCCGGTCCGCCAGCAGGTTTACGACCGCCTTGACGGTGGTGGACTTGCCGGTGCCGGCGTCCCCCACCAGAAGGACGTTCGCCGCAGGCAGGCCCTTTATAAGAGCCTCGGTATTGGCGATAACCTGACTGCGCTGCAGCTCGTAGCCGATAAGGTCGTTTACGCTGACCGGGTCCGGGGTGGTGATGGGGACGATTTTATCCCCGTCCAGCCGGAACATGACGTTGTCAGCGTAAATGCCGTAGCCCACTGTGGATATATCCGCAATGCGCTTCTCGTACTCGGCGGCAAAGTCCAGCTTGCTGGTCTCGAAATCCGGCAGATAGCCGGAGTAATTTGTAAGGGCCTTGAACTCCAGGGAGGTGAAGGAGGAGAGCATCTGCAAGGTCTGCAGCTCTCCCTTCAGGCAGCTCATAAGGAGCCGGGGAATGGGCTTTCCCTTTGCCCGCAGATGGACGTATATGTTCTCATCCTTGGCGGCGGCGTCCAGCAGGTACTCCGAGAAGTTGCAGCCGTGGCGGTAAAGGGCCTGGATAAAGGCGCTGTAGGAACGCACGGAGCGGGTCTCGCCCGCCAGCTCCCGAAGCTTCGAGAGCACGTCGCCCTCTGCAACGCCCCGGAATATTACCAGGGAGTCGATAAGGGAGCTTATGTAGGAGGTGCCGGTATAATACTGGTCCAAAATCAAAGTCTCCTTATAATCTCGTCCGTCATTTCGGCGGTGGAGAGGGTGGGGGCGCCCTTGGGGGCTATGTCGCCGGTGCGGAGCCCCTCGTTAAGGGCCCGGTCCACAGCGTTTTCGATGGAGTCGGCCTCCTCTGCCAGGGAGAAGGAGTAGCGCAGCATCATGGCGGCGGAGAGGATGGTGGCGATGGGGTTTGCAATGCCCTTGCCGGCAATGTCCGGTGCGGAGCCGTGGATGGGCTCATACATGCCGCGGGTAGTCTCGTTCAGGGAGGCGGAGGGCAGCATGCCGATGGAGCCGGTGATCTGGCTGGCCTCGTCAGAGAGAATGTCGCCGAACATGTTGCTGGTGACGATAACGTCGAACTGGGAAGGGTCCTTCACAAGCTGCATGGCGGCGTTGTCCACCAGAACGTCACGAATCTCCACGTCCGGGTAGCCTTCCGCAACCTGGTGCACGGTCTTTCTCCACAGTCGGGAGGTCTCCAGAACGTTTGCCTTGTCGATGCTGGCCACCTTGCCCCGGCGCTTCCGGGCGGTCTCAAAGGCGACCCGGGCAATGCGCTCGATCTCCATGGGACTGTAGCACTCGGTGTCATAGGCCTCCAGGCCGAACTTGCCCTGACGGTAACCCCGGTCGCCGAAGTAGATGCCGCCGGTGAGCTCACGGACTATCATGATGTCAAAGCCCTGGGCGGCAACCTCCTCCCGGAGGGGGCAGGCGTCCTTAAGGGCGGGATAGAGCCTGGCGGGGCGAAGATTTGTGAAGAGGCCCAGGGCGGAACGGATGCCCAGCAGGGCCTTTTCAGGCCGCCGGTCCCCGGGGAGGTTATCCCATCTGGGGCCGCCTACGGCGCCAAGCAGCACGCTGTCGGAGGCAAGGCAGCCGTCAACAGTCTCCTGAGGCAGGGGAAAGCCGGTCTCATCGATGGCGGCGCCGCCGATAAGGTAGGGGGTGAAACAAAACTCATGGCCGAACTTCTCGCCTGCGGCCTTCAGAACACGGACGGCGGAGTCCACTATCTCCGGGCCGATGCCGTCGCCCCGGAGAAGAGCAATGTTGTATTTCATCTGATTATCCCTTTCTTGGCCGCCTCCACAAGTCCGCCGGCGGAGATTATCTCCTGAATGAAGGGCGGGAAGGGCTCTGCACGGAAGGCTTTGCCGGTGGTCTCATCCGTAATGAGGCCGGTGTCCAGGTCGGCGGAGACGGTGTGGCCGTTTTCGATGGCCTGGGCAGCCTCCGGGCATTCCACAATGGCAAGGCCGATATTGATGGAGTTGCGGTAGAATATCCTGGCAAAGCTCTTTGCGATTACCAGGGAGATGCCGCTGGCCTTGATGGCGATGGGGGCGTGCTCACGGCTGGAGCCGCAGCCAAAGTTGTCGCCGCCTACCATGATATCGCCGGGGCGGACCTTATTGCGGAAATCCAGGTCGATATCCTCCATGCAGTGCTGAGCAAGCTCGGCAGGCTCGGAGGTGTTCAGGTACCGGGCTGGGATTATAACGTCGGTGTCGATGTTGTCGCCGTATTTGATGGCAGTGCCTTTGACCTTCATGAGAGCACCTCCTCGGGGCCTGCAATGCGTCCCAGAATTGCGCTGGCAGCGGCCACGGCCGGGCTTGCCAGGTAGACCTCACTGGCCGTGTGGCCCATGCGGCCCACAAAGTTGCGGTTGGTGGTGGAAACGGCTCTCTCGCCCGCAGCCAGAACGCCCATATAGCCGCCCAGGCAGGGACCGCAGGTGGGCGTGGAGACAATGCAGCCGGCCTGGATGAAGTCCTTCACCAGGCCCTCCTCCACGCATCTGAGGTAGATGGAGGGGGTGGCGGGGATGACGATGACACGGACGTTCTTTGCGGCCTTGCGGCCCCGGATAATGTCGGCGGCCTCCTTGATATCTTTATAAAGGCCGTTGGTGCAGGAGCCTATCACCACCTGGTCGATGGGCACGTTGCCCACCTGGTCGATGGTCCGGGTGTTCTCCGGCAGGTGGGGGAAGGCCACCGTGGGGCGCAGGGAGCCCAGGTCGATCTCATAGACCTCGTCATATTTTGCGTCCGGGTCCGCACGGAAAACCATCGGGTCATGAAGGGCACGGCCCTTCTCATAGGCCAGAGTCACCTGGTCCGCCTCAAAAATGCCGTTCTTGGCGCCGGCCTCAATGGCCATATTGCAGACCGTGAGCCTGTCCTCAATCGACAGGGAGGCGACACCGTCGCCGGTAAACTCCATGGAGCGGTAAAGGGCTCCGTCCACGCCTATCATGCCGATGATGTGGAGGATAAGGTCCTTGCCGGAGACGTACTTCGGCATTCTGCCGCGGAGCACGAACCTGATGGCGGAGGGCACCTTGAACCAGGCCTTGCCCGTCGCCATGCCGAAGGCCATGTCCGTGGAGCCCACGCCGGTGGAGAAGGCGCCCAGGGCGCCGTAGGTGCAGGTGTGGCTGTCGGCGCCGATGATAAGGTCGCCGGTGACGGCCAGACCCTGCTCCGGAAGCAGGGCGTGCTCAATGCCCATGCGGCCCACGTCATAGAAGCCGGAGAGGTCCTGCTCGCCGGCAAAGTTCCGGCAGGTCTGGCACTGGGCTGCGGCCTTTATGTCCTTGTTGGGGGCAAAGTGATCCATGACCATGGTGACCTTGTCCTTGTCAAAGACCTCCTTGACGCCCATCTTCCTGAACTCACGGATAGCCACGGGGGAGGTGATGTCGTTGCCCAGAACCCTGTCCAGGCGGCACAGCACCAGCTGCCCGGGCTCCACATGGTCAAGACCGGCGTGCCAGGCCAGTATCTTTTGGGATGCGGTCATTGCCATGGCGTTACTCCTTGATGTTTATAATGGCGCCCTTGTCGGCGGAGGAGACCATTTTTGCGTATCTGCGCAGGTAGCCGGTGATGTTTTTCTTCTCCAGGGGCTTTTCCTGCGCCCGGCGGAGGGCCAGCTCCTCATCGGAGACCAGCAGCTCAATTTTATGGGCCGGAATGTCGATGGAGATAAGGTCACCCTCGTGAACATAGGCTATGGTGCCGCCGGAGGCAGCCTCCGGGGAGATGTGGCCGATGGCTGCGCCTCTGGTGGCGCCGGAGAAGCGGCCGTCGGTTATAAGGGCCACTTCCTTGTCCAGGCCTGCGCCTGCAATGGCGGAGGTGGGGGAGAGCATCTCCCTCATGCCGGGGCCGCCGGCGGGGCCCTCATAGCGGATAACAACCACGTCGCCGGGGCGGATGCCGCCCTTGTAAATCTCCCTGATAGCCTCCTCCTCGGAGTTGAAAACTCTGGCGGGGCCCGTGTGCTTCAGCATCTCCGGGGCAACGGCGCTGCGCTTGACAACGCACCCGTTGGGGGCCAGGTTGCCGAAGAGGGCGGCAATGCCGCCGGTGGGGGAGTAGGGATTCTCAATGTCACGGATAACGCCTGTGTCACGGTTAACGGCAGAGGCGATGTTCTCGCCCAGGGTCTTTCCGGTGCAGGTCATCACGTCCGTGTTTATAAGTCCCTTCTTGGCAAGCTCCTTAAGAACGGCGTAGACTCCGCCGGCCTCATTCAGGTCCTCCATATAGGTGGGGCCTGCAGGGGCCAGATGGCACAGGTTGGGGGTCCGCTCGCTTATCTCGTTGGCAATATCCAGGGAAAATTCCACATCGCACTCGTTGGCGATGGCGGGCAGGTGAAGCATGGAGTTGGTGGAGCAGCCCAGGGCCATATCGGCGGTGAGGGCGTTGTAGATGGCGTCCTTCGTCATGACGTCCCGGGCACGGATGTTCTTCCGCACAAGCTCCATTACCTGCATTCCGGCCCGCTTGGCAAGGGCTATGCGGGCAGAGTAGGCGGCAGGGATGGTGCCGTTTCCGGCAAGGCCCATGCCCATGACCTCCGTCAGGCAGTTCATGGAGTTGGCGGTGTACATGCCGGAGCAGGAGCCGCAGGAGGGGCAGGTCTTCTCTTCAAACTCACGGAGCTTCTCATCGTCGATTTTTCCGGCGGAGTAGGCGCCCACGGCCTCAAACATGCTGGAAAGGCTGGTCTTTCTGCCGCCCACTCTTCCGGCCAGCATGGGGCCGCCGGAGACGAAGATGGTGGGCAGGTTGAGCCTGGCCGCAGCCATAAGGAGGCCGGGGACGTTCTTGTCGCAGTTGGGAATCATCACAAGGCCGTCAAAGCCGTGGGCCATGACCATGGCCTCGGTGGAATCTGCGATAAGGTCACGGGTCACCAGGGAGTATTTCATGCCCACGTGGCCCATGGCGATGCCGTCGCACACCGCAATGGCCGGGAAGACCACGGGGGTACCGCCCCCCATGGCCACGCCCAGCTTTACGGCTTCGGTAATTTTATCAAGGTTCATGTGGCCCGGGACTATCTCGTTATAGGAGTTCACAATGCCGATGATGGGACGGCGGAGCTCCTCCTTGGTGAGACCCAGGGCGTTGTAGAGTGAGCGGTGAGGGGCGTTTTCAAAGCCCTCCACTATTCTGTCTCTGACCATAAAAGCCTCCGGAAATCAGTTGTTTATGAGCTTATCCTCGTCGGACCAGCTGTACATCTTGCGGATCTCACGGCCAACCACCTCAGAGGGATGCTCGGCGGCCTTTTTCCGCATGGCATTGAAGTGGACCTGAGCGCCGGCGTCGGACATATCCAGCAGGAACTCCTTGGCGAAGGTGCCGTCCTGAATGTCGGAAAGAATCTTCTTCATGGTCTTCCTGGTCTCTTCGGTGATGAGCTTCGGGCCGGTCACGTAGTCGCCGTACTCGGCAGTGTTGGAGATGGAGTAGCGCATGCCCTCAAAGCCGGACTGATAGATAAGGTCCACGATGAGCTTCATCTCATGGACGCACTCAAAGTATGCGTTCCTGGGGTCATAGCCCGCCTCCACCAGGGTGTCGAAGCCGGCCTGCATGAGGGCGCAGACGCCGCCGCACAGAACGGCCTGCTCGCCGAAGAGGTCAGTCTCGGTCTCGGTGCGGAAGGTGGTCTCCAGAACGCCGGCTCTGGCGCCGCCGATGCCGGCAGCGTAGGCAAGGCCGATATCCCAGGCGTCGCCGGTGGCATCCTGATATACGGCGATGAGGCAGGGGGTGCCCTTGCCGGCCTGGTACTCGCTGCGGACGGTGTGGCCGGGGGCCTTGGGAGCAATCATGATGACGTTCACGTTCTTGGG
>JAFPTE010000046.1 GCA_017400415.1 Oscillospiraceae bacterium | reverse complement strand
GTCAGTAAGGCTGGGCCAGGTAATTGTAATATCTGTCACGGCGATGAGCGCCCTTGCGTACTGACCGCTTCCGCCGAACTCATGTGCGACAGGCTGGCCGCTGGCTATGGCCTCGGAGGTGACAGTCACAAGGCCGCTGCGGCAGGTTATACCGGCGGCGCCGCTGTCGGTCCACTCTCCCCCTGAGATGGGATTTCCGTACTGGTCCAGCATATAGCCCGTCAGGCTCACAGAGGTCTGCTCACCGGCACCGGGCTTTGGAATATAGATGACCCGGACGGCAGATTCATCCCAGGACTTGGCGACGGTCTCGCCGCTATACAGTATATAGGCAGCAGAGGGCGTGCTCTCGTCCCTGGGCAGGATAACGTCCGTGGAAGCGGAGATATCCCCATAGCTTGCGATAAAGGTAAGGGTTCCGGCGGGAGCGCCTGCCTTAACGTGCAGCTTCTTTCCGTCAAGAGAGAAAAACGCCTCCTGCTCTGAGGTAAGGGCCTTGCCGTCAAGGAGATAAGAGTAAGTAAACTCAATCCCGTTTATGGTTTTGTTTCCTGCGTCCTTGGCTTTAACATTGAATGATACTGTTGCATCCTCGCCGGGGGCAGGATACAGCTGAGGAATAATAAAGGGGTCGGAAGTTTCCTTCACCGACACGTCGATGTGGTCAACCTCACTCTCAGCAAGGACAAGGGAGGTCATTGAAACGAGCATGACCGCAGTAAGGACAAGGGAAATAAGCTTTTTTGCGTTTCTCATAAAGCACCTCTCATCTCTGTTATGCTTTATTGCTGCCTATTCTAATATTATTAATTCGACGCCCATATGTCAAGAGCTTTCATTCCGTTTACTTAAAAAATATAGAAAACCTGCTTTTTGTCTTGCATTATTCAAAAAATGTGATATAATAATCGGGTATGCAGGGTTAGTACATCGGTAGTACGTCGGCTTCCCAAGCCGAATAGGCGGGTTCGACTCCCGTACCCTGCTCCAAAAAAAGCACTGCTTATGCAGTGCTTTTTCTATAGCTCATAGGTCATCCCGGCAGTGAGGAAATACAGATATTTCCCGCTGACGGGCTTTTTTATTATCTTTTCCATGGCATAGGCGTAAGACTCCAGCTGCCCCCGGTAATACTCTCCCCTCTCGGATACTGTTTCAGAGGTCACATGGTCTGTTTTGAAATCGATAACGGTCAGGCTGCCGTCCTTCTCAATACAGCAGTCCACAACGCCCTGCAGAAGCAGCTTTTCACCGGAGGGATAAGCCGTGAGCAGGTCAGAGTCCACAAGGGTGGAAAACTTTAGCTCACGCCATATCTTGTCTGCAGAGAGCACCCTTTCACCCAGGGGAGATGAGAAGAAATCGGAAATAATAACCGGCTTTACAGACTCGGCCTCGGCCTTGGAGAGATTCCCCATGGAGTACAGCCGCTCGATCTCCGCTCTTGCGCCCTCTCTGGTCTGGCATTTCCTGTAATCCGCATACTGCATGACCCTATGGGCGGCGGTGCCCTTCTGAGCTGCGGTCAGTTCAAGACCGCCGGTGAGGAGCTCCGGACGGACGGGAACTGTCAGACGCCGCCGTGTTTTTTTGAGCTCATCCGCATCCTCGTGGGTCTCGGCAGAAGCAAAGGTGCCCTTCATTTCGGTTGCGGTGAGCTTGGAGGGCATCCTGGTGGAGGCAAGATAGGGGTATCTGAAGGACAGAGCGGCACGGACTGCTTCAACGTCCTCTTCTTTGGCCTCGGGCCGGGCCTCTTCTGCCCTTTCGGGCTCTTCCTCCTCACCCTCGGGCTTCACAAGGCGTATATCCCAGGCCGGGTCCTCCGTATCGGCCGGAACATTGGGACTCCCGAAGCGCAGGGCCTCCGCCTCAGCTCTTCGCAGCGCCGGCAGGAGGATAAAATCCGCCTGGCTTCTTGCGCCCTCCAGCACCTCCGGCATGACAGGCAGCACCGAGCCGGAGAGGGCCGCCAGCCTGTCCTCCGCCCTGGACATGGAGCAAAGGATTATGAGCTTTTCCCTGGCTCTGGTCATGGCCACATAAAGCACGCGCATCTCCTCGGAGAGGTTTTCAAACCTTATCCTCTCTCTGACGGCCAGACGCATGACCGAAGGATACTGGACCTTCCTCGCCTTGTCAAAGACTCTGGGACCCACGCCCAGCTCCGGATGGATAAGCAGAGGCTTTTTCAAATCATCCTGATTGAACTGGTGTGCGGTGTCCGCCAGGAAAACCACCGGGTATTCCAGGCCCTTGGAGCGGTGGATGCTGGTGAAGATTACTGCGTCGGCCTTATCGAGACCTTTTGAAACAGGGGATGCTCCACGCTCCTTCATCCGCAGCATCTGGTCCACAAAGCCGAAAACGCCCTTAAAGCCTCCGGATTCCAGACGCCTTGCGCAGTCAATGAAGGACATAAGGTTAGTAAGCCTCTTGTCGCCTCCGGGCATGGCGCTGACGGCGGCAAAGAGCTCTGTTCCGGTGAAAACCTGCCACAAAAGCTCATCGGCAGGAAGGTTTGGCGAAAGAGCCCGGAACTCCTTCAGCTGTGCAAGAAAGCTGCGGCATTTCCCGCTTTTCTCCGCAGCCTTTTCCAGGGCGGAATAATAGTCACCGTCGGGAGACATGCTGCGGATATTACCCAGCTCCTCGCTGGTAAAGCCGTACACCGGGCTGCGGAGCACAGTTATCAGGGGAATATCCTGCCTGGGATTGTCAATAACCGCCGCAAAAGCCAGGGCAATATTGATTTCCGGCGTCTCGAAGAAATCGTCCTCCTGGTCAAAGGAGAGCGGGATGCCACGCTCACGGAAAACCTTCAGCCAGGCAGCGCTTCTGCTTCTGGGGGAGCGCATAAGAATCGCAATATCCCCGTAGCGCAGGGGCCGGCTGCCTCCGCCGTCCCAAACCTGGAAGGAGCTCATAAGCTCCTCGATACGGTTTGCGCAGAGGGCGGCCTCCTCTTCTGCGCTGTCACTGCCGTCCTCGTCTCTTTCGGAAAGGTCCAGAACGTCAAGCTCAACTGCAGGTTCAGCGCTCTCCGGGTAATCGGCTCCCACATAGAGGGCCTCACGGTCCGTGTACTCCATCTCCCCCAGCTCACGGCTCATGATGTTTTTGAAGACATAGTTGCAGGCGCCGAGAATGCCCGCCCGGGAGCGGAAATTCTTTGAAAGTATCACACGCCAGCCGGGGCCGTTCAAGTCCTCACCGGGGTCGTCAAACCTAAGATATTTGGAGAGGAATATCCCCGGATCTGCCAGGCGGAAGCGGTATATGGACTGCTTTACGTCGCCCACCATGAACACGTTTTTCCAGTCTCTGGAGGCAGCGCCGACAATGAGCTCCTGTATCTGGTTAATATCCTGATACTCATCCACCAGTATCTCACGGTACCGTTCCGAGATTCTTCGTGCGGTCTGAGTGGGCTCTCCGCTCTCCCGGTCAACAAGGATATCCAGGCAGATATGCTCCTGGTCGGAGAAGTCCAGAACGCTTTTCTTTCTCTTTGCCCGTCGATAGCGCTTATCAAATTCCAGAGCAAATCTCAGAAGTGCTACCACCTCCGGTGCTGTCTTCCGGATATCCTCGGCAGCTGTTGCGGCAGGGTCCGGCAGAAGAGCCCGGAGCTTTTTTGCGCCGGTCATCACGTCCCTGCGGACCTTTTTCTCCTCCTCAAAGCCCTTAACGTTTTTAGCCCTGGGGAATTCAACCGTGATTTCTCTGGCCTTATCCCATCCAAGCTCCACTGCGCCGGAAAGGGCATGAAGAGAGTCGATGGAAGCCTGCAGGCTGGGACCGTAGGCGCTTATGAAATCGGCATTTACCTTTGACTCATCCACAAGGTCTCTGAGAAGCCCTTCATAATATGCCGCACGCCGGGAAACTGTGCCCAGAAGGAGCCGGCCCCAGGGGGTCTCGCTCAGATTATCCTCTGTAACGTTCAGAACTGCCTTTTCCTGCTCATCCACCCATTTGTCCGGATAAGGGTGACTTAAAAGCTTGCTGTGCGCATCCAGAATGACCTCCGCAAGTCCGCTGTCGTCTCTGCCGGCGCCGAGGGTATCCGCCAGGTTTATAAACCCAGGCTCCGCCTTCTCGTAGGCCTCCTCAATAAGGTCCTCCAGAACGTCGGCTTTCAGCCTGTCCGCCTCGGCCTCATCGGCGACCCGGAAATTCGGGTCAACCCCGGCTATATGGGCGTTCTCCCGGATGACCCTGGCGCAGAAGCTGTGAATGGTGCCGATTTCAGCACGGCCTATACGCTGAAGCTGCCGGCGGAGCTTCCTGCTTTCCGGGTCCTGGGCTATTTTTTCGTATACTGCATCCATGAGCTTGCCCCGGAGCTCCGATGCGGCGGCGTTGGTGTATGTAATGAGAAGGAAGTCATCCACATTGCAGTCTTCATCAACGATAAGCTTCAGAACACGCTCGGTCAGGACCTTCGTCTTGCCGCTTCCCGCTGCCGCCGACACCAGAAGAGAGTTGCCCTTAAGCTCGATAGCCTGCTTCTGTTCGGTTGTGGGCTCAAATAATGCCATCAGGCTCCCTCCTCTATCTTTTTCCAGGCCTCGGCGGTCTTTATGTGGCTTAAAAACCGGGGCTTGTCCTCTCCGCTTGAGCGGAAGTGACATGCGCCGAAATAATCGCAGAAGGTGCAGGCCATATCTCTCTGCCCGCGGTAATACGGGTCTGCGGTAACGGAGCCTCTCAAAAGCTCGTCGCCCATACGCTTTATAACCATATCGACGTGCCGTGACAGGGCACCAAGCTGTTCTGCGGAGGCCAGGCTGTCTCCGGAGGGCAGCTTATCCTTTGTGAGCTTAACAGGAAGAAACTCAAACTTCTCCCCCTGCTCCATAGCCTCCAGCACCTCCGGCTCATCCAGCAGAAGGCCGCTGCGCCGCTGGGTCTTGCGTCTTTCTGCGCTGAGCTCCTCATCCGTAAGCCTGTGGTCGGCGGCAATGACCTCATCCCTGGCAGGTGCATAAATAACGCCGGCAGGCACGATATCCATGCCGTATTTTTCTCCGCCCTCCTTCTGAAGGGCAAAGAGATAAATCAGCATCTGAAGTCCCATTCCGCAGCTCACGTCAGAGAGCTTGAAGGACTTTTTGCCGGTCTTGTAATCCACGACCCTGAGGTACAGCTTTCCCTTGTGTACCCAGCCATCCACCCGGTCGGCTATGCCGTTAATGCGGACTGACCCCTCCTCTCCCGCCAGCTCAACGGGCGGCAGGTCGCCGTTTTTTGCAAAGCTCAGCTCAAAGGCCAGAGGCTCAAAGCTGGACCTGCGCATTTCCTCAGCCAGAGTGAGAACAATCTTCCCCGCATCCTCAGAAAGTCTGCTGAACAGATACTTGAATCTGCCGGTCTTGCCCTCCAGGCCGCCGAGCTTTATATCTGCATACTCCCGGCAGTATTTCCGGCTGAGCTCAAGAAGCTCGCTGTCGCCGACTTCCTTAAAGCCGCCCAGGTCATGGACCTGCCCGGCGGTTTTTTCCAGAACGTAATGGATAAAGGTTCCGGTCTCCGGTGCGTCCAGCCCGGCCTTATCGCGCCTGTTGAGCTTCAGCCCGTATTTGAGGAAATATGAGTATCTGCAGGAGTAAAACTTGTCAAGTCTTGAAGCCGAAATATTGATTTCCCTGCCGTAAAGCCTCTCGGCAGTCATCCTTGTAAGTCTGCCCCTGGGCATTTTTGCGGCATTTTCAAGCTTGGCAAGGGAAGCCTTCCCCTCCGGGCTCTCCTCAAAATACCTTCTGGCGGCCAGGGCCCAGCGCTCATTACCCCCTGATGCAGCAAGCTCCAGTGCAGGCTCACGGGCAGAAATGAAGGCTGTCCGGTCAAGAGGCTTCTCATCCAATGAGAAAACGCTCATAAGCCTTGTGACCACGTAGGACCTGCGGCTCTGAACAGGGTAAGTCAGCATCAGCGAATCCTTCGGCATTGTCAGTGATGAGTAGACAAGCCCCAGCTCCCGGGCAAGGCTGTCGTCCCGCCGGTCCGGAAGCTCAAGCCCCAGGCCTTTGAGGGTACGCCGATCCTCTTCCCCGATAAGGTCATGCCTCTCGGTGTTTTTGGGCAGAGCGGTATCCGTTGCGCCCAGAACGATAAGGTGCCTTATTCCTCTTCCCCGCATGCGGCTCATATCTCCGCAGCCTACGGCGTCCTGGCTTGAGGGGATCGTGGCCACGTCAAACTGCTCCAGCACAAGGCTTATAAGCCGCACCAGCTCCTCCGGCTCAAGCTCCGCATCGCCCAGAATGGCCGCACTCTCCTCCAGCGCTCCCAACAGGATATCCCAGAGCTGGGAATACTCGTCAGCCTGTCTCAGAAGGCCCTGAGTCTCAAGCTCCTCCACCTTCCGGCGCAGCAGATTGTAGAGGTCCGTGCTCTCCATAAAGTCATATATGCTGCAGATGCGAAGGAAAGCGGTATTTGCCTCCTTAAAGGCCCTGTCAAAGGCCGCAAGGGGCTCTGAGAAGCTCACACGGACCTTATTAATCCGTTCCAGGGCGCAGATATCCTCCTGGGACACATGCTCGGAAAAGCCTCCCGGGGGCATTTTCCAGTTCTCTCCCGTATAGGCGCCTATGCCTCTCATATTCCACTTCAGTATGTAATTCTCAAAAATATCCCGGTCGTCATCCGAAACGCCGGTAAGGCCGGTTTTCAGAAAGCGCATGACCGAATCATAGCTCCAGCCCTCGGTAATAATCTCCAGGGCGGAGGTCAGGTAGCAAAGGACGGGCTTTGTCAGAATGCCCTCCTTCTCCGTGGTGTTTACCGGAATGCCGAATTTCTCAAAGACCCCCGCCGCCATGGCCGCATATTCCTCCCACTGTGAGGAAACGACGGCGATATCCCGAAAGCGTGCGCCCTTCTGCACAAGCTCCAGAACCCTGCCGGCGGCAGCGCAGCACTCCTCATAGGCGTTGGCGACTGCAACCACGGATATCGGCGCATTCGGACCCTCATAGGGAGAATTTGTCCTGTCCAGCAGGACCTGCTCCATATACCTCAGGGCCGGGTCACGGTCCTTTTCCCTGGGCTCCAGAAACTCAATTTCGCATTTCTGCCCCCGTGCAGAAGCCATTGTCATAAGCCTCCGAGCGGTGGAAACGCCCAGGGACAGAGCCATGGAGGGCTCCAGCATATCGTCAGCGGATAAGGAAACAGTGACCTGGCAGCCGCAGTGCATAAGCTCGTCGATAATCTCCAGCTCCTGAGCGGTAAAATCGGTAAAGCCGTCCAGGAAGCATGCATAGCCCTGTCCAAGGGAGCTTTCCGCTATTCCCTCCGCCAGGCGCTGAAGCCTGTCGCCGGAGTCAAGGCCGCTCTGCTCCTTAATGGATTCATAGTTTTCAAAGATAATGGACAGCTCAAAGAGCTTCTCCTTAAGCTCACCTTCCGCTTCGGGACTCACCCGGGCAAGATCCCCGGGAGAGATACAGGAGGAACGCAGCTCCTCATAGGTCTCAATAAGACTGCCGAGAAAATCCGATTTGTTTTTGCCGAGGGAATAAACGTTGAGCATGGGAGAGGCGGTGTACAGCGCCCTGCTCATGGCAAGGGTCTTCCCTCCCTTGTCAATCATGCGGTCCGCAAGGCCTCCGATTTCCGCCGAGATCCTGGCAGAAAGCCTTGTGAAGCTCAGGACCTCGGCATAAAGAGGCCCCTCCGGCGGGCAGGACTCCGCCAGCTCCCGTTCCGCATCGTGGCTGTACTGCTCCGGGACGATATAGATGTTCCCCGCCAGATGCTGAGAAACTCTCTCATTTATAAGCTCCAGAATTCTGGAGGTTTTGCCGGACCCGGCCCTGCCTAAAATTAGCTTCATAATATCACCGAAAAACTGATTTAATGAATTCCCAAAAACTGCCGCCGAAAAATCTGAGGCTGATAACAGTGTCGGTTCCGGTATCGTTCTCCACGTAGTAATCCTCCAGGGAAAACATGGGGAAAAACCACGCAGAGGAGGGCTCCGGGCTGAATATGCCGAGAGCGAAGCAAACCAAAACTGCCGCCGCAAGAGCGATTATAAAAGCTTTTCTGTACATAAAAACCTCCAATTAAGGCGATAATGCATACACATTATCGCCCAAATCGAAGATTTCATTCAATATATCCCACAGGTTCCGTGAAAAAAGCCTCAAAAGCCTTGTTTTGAGCTGTTTCCGCAGCTTTTCTTCCAAGCTCCTTGTGGGAAAACAGGCCGAAAACAGCGGAGCCTGTGCCGGTCATGGCGGCGCTGTCCGCTCCCAGGTCATAAAGAAGGCTCTTGGCCTCCTCCACTGTCCGTTTTTCCGCCGGCGGCAGCGCCTCCTCAAAAACGTTGAAAACACGCCGGGCGGTACCCGTATAGTCCCCGGCCTCTATGGCGGAGATAAGCCCGTCAGTGTCCGGTCTTACTTTTACCTTGACGCTGTCCAGCCTTGAAAACAGTGCCGGCGTGGAAACGGAAAAGGCAGGCTTAAGGATAACTATGCCGCAATCCATCAGGGGTTTAAGACGCCTCAGCTCCGTTCCCCTGCCATAGCCCAGAGCTGTGCCGCCGCTGACGCAAAAGGCAGAGTCCGAATCCACGGTCTTTGCTGCCCGGCGGAGCTCTTCTGTGCTCAGAGGTGACTCAAGAGCACGGTTTAATGCCCTGAGCACAGCAGCGGCGTCGGAGCTGCCGCCTCCCAGTCCGGCGCAGACGGGTATGCGCTTCACTATGGAAAGGCTCACGTCCACATTGCTTATACCCGTAGCCCGGAAAAAGGCCCTGCAGGCAGAATAGCCCAGATTCTTTTCGCCCCCGGGAATGAATTCCTTGTCGGTTTCAACGGAAATATTTCCGCTGCCGGACGTCAGCTTCAGGGTGACGTCGTCATGGAGCGAGACCGACTGGAATATGAGCTTCATATCGTGATATCCGTCCGGCCGCTTACCGAGAACGTCCAGAGACAGATTGACTTTTGCATGGGCCTTCTCGGTGACCGTTACGGGAAATATCATTTTCTCACTCTCTCCAGGAAGCGCTTCATGCGGTCCATTGCCGCCTCTATGTTCTCCACGGAGGCTGCATAGCACATACGCACAAAGCCCTCGCCGCCCTGCCCGAAGGCAGTGCCGGGGATTACCGCAACCTTTTCCTCCTCCAGGAAGCGGGTGCAGAACTCATCGGAGGTCATGCCGGTGGATTTTATGGAAGGGAACATATAGAAAGCTCCCTTGGGCTCAAAGCATTCAAGGCCCATATCCCGGAGCCTTTTCAGCATAAGCTTTCTCCGGCGGTCATAGCTCTCCCGCATCATTTCAATGTCATCGTCGCCGTTTTTCAGGGCCTCAATGGCGGCGTACTGGCTTGTGGTAGGCGCAGACATAATGCCGTACTGATGTATCTTCACCATCTGACGCAGCAGGGGCTTGGGGCCGCATACGTAGCCCAGGCGCCAGCCGGTCATGGCAAAGGCCTTGGAGAAGCCGTTTACAACAAGGGTGCGCTCCTTAAGGCCGTCAATATTTGCGGGAGAGGTGTGGTGGATGCCATAGCTGAGCTCGGAGTAAATCTCATCGGAAAGAATCATGATATCCGTTCCACGAAGGACCTCCTCAATTGCCAGCAGGTCCTTTCTCTCCATAACGGCGCCGGTGGGATTATTGGGGAAAGGCAGAATAAGGAGCTTAGTCCTGGGGGTTATTGCCTCACGGAGTTCCCGGGCAGTAAGCCGGAATTCGTTTTCGGCCTTCGTCTCCACATAGACAGGAGTGCCGGAGGACATGGTAACCAGGGGCCCGTAGCAGACGAAGGAGGGCACGGGAACAATGACCTCATCCCCTGCCTCGACCAGGGCACGGACGCACAGATCGATGGCCTCGCTTCCGCCCACGGTGATGAATATCTCTCCATCCGGGTCATAGCTCAGATCAAAGCGGCGCTTTAAGTAGTTTGAAGTCTCGGCTCGCAGAGCCTTCAGGCCTGCATTGCCGGTGTACTTGGTAAAGCCCTGCTCCAGGGAGTATATTCCCGCCTCACGGATGTGCCAGGGCGTGACAAAATCCGGCTCGCCGATGCCAAGGGAAATGGCCGACGGGTCGTGCATGTTTTCCAGAATGTCAAAGAAGCGGCGTATGCCGGAGGGCTTAAGGCTCCGCACGCTGGATGACATCAGGCGCTCATAATCAATCATACGAACAGCACCCTTTCTTCCTCAACGGGCTTTTTGGAGAAGATGCGGTGCTTATCCTTATACCGCTTCATGATAAAGTGGGTAGCGGTGGAAATGACCCCGTCGATGGGCGCCAGCTTAAGGGAAACGAACTGGCTCACATCCTTGAGGGAGCGGCCCGTTACTATAACGGCGAAGTCAAAGGCTCCGCTCATAAGATAAAGGCTCTCCACCTCGTCGTACTGATATATGCGCTTGGCTATACGGTCAAAGCCGTCATCCCGCTGGGGCGTGATTTTGACCTCGATAAACGCAGTCACCGTATCGGCATCTGTTTTTTCCCAGTCAATGAGAGCGGTGTAACCGTTAATGACGCCGTCCTCACGAAGCTTATCAATAGCCTTGCTGACCTCCTCTGCGGTCCGGCCCGTCATGGCGGCTATCTGGTCCGGCGTGTAGCGGCAATCCTCTTCCAGGAGCTTCAGAATATCGTTCATAAAGACGCCTCCAAAATAAAATACTCTATAAATATACTACAAATTCTGCGATTTGAAAATAGGTTATTTGCTCTTTTTGGAAAATTTGGGGTATCTGGCCATTTACCTCCTTGAATTCAGCGCTTTAATGTGCTATATTCAGTAAAAAAGAGCACAGGTGATGGAATGAAAACAGTTGTTAAGGTCGGCACCTCCACCCTTACCCACAGCTCCGGGGCCATAAACTTCAAAAGCATGGACAGACTTGCCCGGGTTCTGGGGGATCTGAGAGGCCGCGGAGAGGATATAATCCTTGTTTCCTCCGGCGCAATTGCCGTAGGCACCGGTAAGCTGGGCCTTAAAAGCCGCCCAACAGAATTAAGATTCAAGCAGGCTGCCGCCGCCGTTGGCCAATGCGGCATCATGCATATCTACGACAAGCTGTTCTCCGAATACGGCTGCACCGTGGCGCAGATATTGCTTACCGGGCAGGACGTCAAGGACGAGGAACGGGCAGGCCACCTCCGCCAGACCTTTGAGGCCCTGCTCTCAATGGGTGTTATACCCGTGGTGAACGAAAACGACTCGGTCTCCTCTGCCGAGATTGAGACCGGCGAAAGCAAGATTCTCGGCGACAACGACACTCTGTCCGCCATAGTGGCCTCCCTCTGCGGGGCAGACCTTCTGGTGCTGTTCAGCGATATTGACGGTCTCTACGAAGCAGACCCCAAGCTTCACCCGGAGGCAAAGCTCCTTCACACCGTGCCTGCTCTCACGCCGGAGATTCTGGAAATGGCCGGCGGCGCCGGCGGCTGGCGTGGCACCGGAGGCATGGTCACAAAGCTGAACGCCGCAAAAATCGCCATGGACAGCGGCTTCGATATGGTAATCACCAACGGCTCAAGGCCTGAGTCTCTCTATGACATTATTGACGGCAAGGCTGTGGGCACAAGATTTTTGGGAGGTAAAAAATATGACAGAGCTTGAAAGCCTGGGAGCCCGGGCAAAGGCCGCTTCGTACAAGCTGACCCAGGCCACGGAGCAGGAGAAAAACGGCGCACTTGCCCTTATCTCCAGGGCCCTCCG